>CAXSDW010000015.1:38401-40262 GCA_964236235.1 uncultured Chitinophagaceae bacterium | reverse complement strand
TCAATATTCCAATCGGCGGATGCGATGCCTTTTACTTTTAATGCCTCTTCAATCCGGTGCTTGCATTGAATACATACGCCAAAAACTTTAAAAGAAAAGGTGGTATCGCCGGTTAACTTTTCGGCATTAGATGTGATACCGTCAAGCACCAGGAATAATATCATTATATATTTAACTGATTTCATTATAATAGGGTTTAAAATAGCGATTGCAAAATTGAGTGTGAGCCCTTTTGCTTCGAATCATTGACCTTTTTTATCATTTTCTGTGGTTTTAACTTCAGTAAGCTCCATACCGCATTTTGGGCATTTGCCTGGCTTATTGGTAACTATTTCAGGATGCATTTGGCAGGTATAAGTTTTCACCTTTGTCAGTTCCATTCCACACTTTGGGCATTTCCCGGGTTTATTACTCACCACTTCAGGGTGCATTTCGCAGGTATATTTTACCTGTGCAAGAATATTGTTTTTAGTATTGAAGGTTGTATCGGTTGTTTGCGCAGATACCACACAGCCGACGGCTAAAAGCATCAGCATACATAAAAGCTTTTTCATTTTATACAAGTATTTAATTTTTTAGAACATTAGGGAAGACTAAAAAGTAAAAGGTATAAATTGACCCTTGACCTTTCAATTATGACTTAACATTATAGCAGGAAGCTATCACAGTAGAAAGAAGATTAGATCAAATGCGGAAAACACAATTGGAAAGAAAAACAGGAATGCCGTGATATAAAGGAGGCGCATGGGTGCTATTATCAAAATAGGCAGTGTGAGCAGGTAAAAAAGAGACCTTATGATCACCATTAGTAAAAAAGTGAATAAACGCAAAGTGAGTGGCAGGGACGCTCACTTCATTAGAAGCAAAATGCTTTTCACTTACTTTGAAAAACTGGTAACTTGTTTTACAACAACCTTCTTTTTCACTATTTTTATCCCGATCCTGCTTTGATTGTCCTGAGAGAGAAAGGCTTACCGATGTTAAATTACCACAACAATAAAAGCCCTTTAGGCTAATGCCGAAAGTGGCCATCGAATAAATGCTTACTAATACTATGAGGGCAATTTTCTTCATTGGTAGCGCAAAGATAATCCTAAAATAGATGTATATAATTCAGCAGCCACTTAATTATTTATAAGCTTTAAGCCTTTAGATATAAGGCAACAATTTTTTTGAAAAAGATGTTACATAAAACTAAAGTAATATGGTAAGATGATTGATCCAAGCTTAAATTTTTCACCGGTTAAGCAACAGCGATTGTTAGTTACTTACAATTTAAAAAAAATCTGCCATCACTCTAATAATTTTTTTCACAATTTTTATTCTTGGCATAAACTTTAGAATATAATATATAGTAAAAAGTAACCTTAAACATTAAAAAAACATTTATGAAAAAAACACTTTTTAAAAAATCAATTTTTTTATTAGTTGTTGCATGTATACTTGGTGTCACAGCCTTTAGTCAATCTACAACAACCACTTCCGACTCTTCATCAACTAAACGGAGCTCGGGCATGAAGACACATCACCATAAATATGTACACAAGAAAAAGCATACTACTGCTACTACTCATGTAAAACATAGTTCCGGTAGTATGAGTCGTGGTACAAACGGAACAGGAGCAAGTGGTACAAATGATGCAAGCAGCAGTACAGGAACCGGAAGCAGTAATGGTACTATGTCGGATAATAATGACGCAGGTAGTGTAACCACAAATCCAAGTGGTAAAACCAGCAGCAAATCAAAAACTACTACCAGGACAAGCAGAAGCAGCGGATCACATGCTGGAAATTCGGGCAACGGTACAGGTTCAATAAACAACAGTGGAACATCTGACAATGGAACAGGATCATCTTCATC
>CAXSDW010000015.1:17466-38301 GCA_964236235.1 uncultured Chitinophagaceae bacterium | reverse complement strand
CAGGTTCAATAAACAACAGTGGAACATCTGACAATGGAACAGGATCATCTTCATCTAATTCCGGCGTTGGTGGATCTAATTCAGGAACTGGCTCTTCATCTGGCTCTGGCTCTACATCTGGTTCTGGTAATGGCACAATGACTCCATCCGGAAGTGCAACCGGTACAAATTCAGGTACTGGCGTAAATACAGGAACAGGAAGCAATAACGGAACAGGTACATCAGGAAATGGTACTGGCACAAGCTCAGGCACTAACGTGAATGGTACAGGCACAAACTCAAGCACTGACATGAATGGCTCTGGCACTGGTATTAATAATAGCGGAACTGGTACTAATTCAGGTACCGGAACTGGTACAAGTACAGGAACTGGCACTAGTACAGGAAATGGCACTGGTACTAATAATAGCGGAACTGGTACAAGTACAGGAACTGGCACTGGTACAGGAACTGGCACTAACTCAGGAACAGGAACCAGCAGCCCTGGCACTGCAACCGGAAGTTCAAGCTCAGGAACCGGAACTGTAAAATAGTAAGAGAATAAATAAAATATTAAAAGAGGTCTGAGAATGGCCTCTTTTCTTTTTATTATCATTTTAGACCATGTAATTGTTACTGATTCGGCAAGTCTTACCTGCATTTTCCAGATTTATATATTGATATTTCTCACACAAACGATCTGTAGCGTAGGTTCAAATTAAGTGATACAATTTTAAATGATGAGTAAGTTGGCAAACTATATGTGGAGTTGCTTACATAAACGCTGTATCTTTTAACATTGAATCCAGGCGCTTAAACTATCAGGAGTTATCTGCGTTATAATACTATTGTTTGACCGTACATAAATTATAATTAAAAAGTATAATTTTTATTATGAAATATTACATGGCTTCTTTATCAAAAACTATGATACAAAAATTAAAACAGTGCAGGGAAATGGAACTGAACGGTTTAAAGAATAAACCATGCACTTTAGAGGATGTACACTATTCGCTTGCTCCATTATATAAAAGAGGGTTGGTTGATATAAAGAAAAACGTGGTTGATGGAAAGGAGCTTCACTGTGTTTACCTTACTGAAGCAGGAATTGATTTTTTGAATAAGATTGATGAAGATGAAAAAAGAGGTTATGCGGCTTGATTGCATTATCAAACGAAGTGATGCTTTTTTTTTAAAAGGTTTATAATATGTTGTTTATTTTGTTTCACCTTAGTATATAATTCGTTTGGATGTATAAACAATTAGCCTCAACAAAATTAGCTACCAATAAGGTTATATCTGGCATCCTTTTTATTTTTTTATATGTTTATTCAAACCCTAAATCTAAGTTTTATGCCTAATGTAAAGAAAGAAAATGGAACCAACACCGCTTCTGCCAGGGGATTCGCAGCTATGGATCCTGCGAAACAAAGAGAAATTGCAAGCAAAGGGGGGAAAGCCTCTCACGAATCCGGAAATGCTCACAAATTCACACCAAGTGAAGCAAGAGAGGCAGGACGTAAAGGTGGTGAAGCACGTGGTAATGCAAAAAGAATACTTAAGTGATTATAACATGGGATGTTTATAAAGAGTGCTTAGCGATGAGCACTTTTTACCTTATAAAAAAAGTATATGAAAAAACTGATAACTTTTATAGCATTGTTTGTTATTATCTTTTTTAATGCCTGCAGAGGCAGAGATGAAAAAGGAAACACTGATGCTAACAATACCAGCCTTAGTAAAAGAAACACCGACAGTACACGTGATAAAGCAAATAACAACACTTCCGTTCAGGATACTGTTGAAAAAGCCCCTTAAATAATTTAAGATTTTATTATTGTTTCTTTTCCATCAGGAACAATTTTCTATGCCACCGTTAGTGCAGGCTTTACTTGTTGTGTAATTTAGGAAATATATTTACTTGTATATAATTACAATTAAAATGTGGTATAAATGTGTTTTTATAATTCTAATTATGGCAACTTTTAATGCATTAATGTTTGCTCAAACTATTATCCCGCTTTATAAAGAAAAAATAATACCGGGGGCCAAACAAACGCCCGATCAGGAAAAGTCAGAAACCGGCAATGACAATATTCTACGCATAAGCAAAGTGAGCAGGCCAACATTGACGGTTTATCTGCCTCAAAAGCAAAGTAGTACCGGTGCTGCTATAATTATTTGTCCCGGTGGAGGATATTCAATTCTTGCAGCAGGACATGAAGGCGCCGATGTTGCCAAGCGCTTGAATGAAATGGGCATTGCTGCTTTTGTTTTAAAATACAGATTGCCGGATGACAGTATAATGATGCACAAAGAAACCGGCCCGCTGCAGGATGCGCAGCAAGCCATTTTGATTGTAAGAGAAAATGCAAAAGAATGGCACATCAATAAAAATAATATTGGCATAATGGGCTTTTCAGCAGGCGGGCATTTAGCCTCTGCTGCAGGCACTCACTTTAATATATCTTACATAAATCAAAACCAACACACCAGCTTAAGGCCGGATTTTATGGTGCTTATATATCCTGTAATAAGCTTTACAGATAGCATTGGCCATATTGGTTCCAGGGATCAGCTTTTAGGTAAAAATCCTTCTTTAAACAAAATAGAAGAATTCTCAAATGAGCTCCGGGTAACAAAAGAAACACCTCCAACCTTCCTGGTACATGCAAAAGATGATGATGTTGTGAATGTTAAAAATACGCTTGAGTTTGCTGCATCTTTAAAAAGGAATAAAGTTCCTGTTGAAGTTTATCTTTATGAGAAAGGAGGCCACGGGTTTGGGATGTACAATAAAACAAGTGATATTAGCTGGATGGATATTTTGCAAAACTGGATGAAGAAAATGAAATTTTTGTAGTTTAAGTTTCTTATCCCAAAATATAGGTTTTAATGTAATTAATCTCTCATAAAATCATAACTTAAAGTACAAATGATCTTATGAAAAACAGGTTATTTATTTGTTTGCTTTTTGTATGTTTTATCTCTCATACAACGCCTTTACCTGCGCAGCAAGTTTTATATTCTCCATTAATGAATGATCAATCCAATGAGGGCTTTGATGTGATTGGTAAAGCCGGTAATTTTTACTGGATTGAAAAAACTAAAAAGAAAAATCGCTTAAAAAGATCTTTGTCCCGGGTTGTAAATAATAGCGACATCAATTTTGAAATATATGATACAAGAATGCATCTTGTAAAAACAATTCATACATCGGTTGATAGTGATGTTTTAAAGAAATATTTTATTGCTGGCGATGATTATTTTGATGAGTTAACTTTCATAAAAAATAAAGGTGAAACAACTGTACTATTAAAGCGGCTTACACCGGAAGGTAATATGGTTGGGAACGATACGCTTTGTCATTTTCCCGGTAACATGAAAGGCGAAGATTTTTTACTTGTCCGGTCTAAGAATAAAAACAAAATTTTACTATTAGGATTTGAACGTGTTAAAGATGCGGCTCCAAACATGCACGCAATTCTTTATAACAAAAACTGGAATCTGCTTCATCAATCTGTTTACAAAGATCGAAACATAACACAGCCTTATGTGCAGTATGATTTTATTAATTATCCATTGGAACATTTTAATAGCAGCCCTGTAAAGCTTGCCAATAGCGGAGAATGGCTCATGTTGTCTCCTTCGGCGCTTAATGGCAATTATTTATTATTTAATTTTTCAGCACCTGACAACAATGTTTTTTATACCAAAGTTAAAATACCGGAGAGTTCAGCGATAGAAGATCTTTCACTTTCATTAAATAATGAAACAATGGAAGCAGAAGCAGGCATTTTGCTCAGCTCACATTCTTCGTCAATTAAAAATGTAATTGTACTTCATTACATAATGGCTCAATGCAGGTTTAATTTTGATACCGCTTACCGGTTTAATACATTAGCCGGCAATAAAACAAAAGATAAAAATCTTTTTAAAGAATATTTTATGCCGGTGCCCGGTAAAGGATTTATATTTCTTAAAGAATATGGACGGCAGTGGTTGCAAATTTCCACGGAGCAGGAAGTAAAAAGTGATTATGTAAAAAATGACTATAGTTTGCCGGAACAATCAAAGCTTATTAGTAATAACCCAATCCCTGGCGCTATTAATAAAAATGATTATACGCGATATAATAACCTTGCGGGAACAAGAAATGAATTTGATCGCGGAGATCTAAGCTTTTATTTTTTTCCCTCAACGCAAAACGATAGTTGCTGGAGCGGTATCGTTAATAAAGAACAAACAAATGAATTAAACTCCCCTTATCTTTCTTATGTACTAATGACTGCAGAAAACAAACTTGTGTTTTTATATAATAGTCTCTTTAATGATGACGTGAAATATAGCAGCACTACAATGCTTGATGAAAAAGGTAATCCCTTAAATGAAGGTCTCGTTTTCTGGAAGTCGGATAATGCGCTTGATTTTCAAAAAGCCCGGCAAATTTCAGTTAATGAACTTGCCATACCTTACGAGAAAAATATGCGCAAAGGGTTTGCTATTGTGAGGCTGTAAACACATACACACACTTTTTAAAAATAAATTGATGCACTATTTTAAACTGCAGATTTAGCCAAGAAATAATCACCCGGCAGAAATTTAAAGACCTGTATTTTTCTTATAAGCGATTTTACTTTTGCCATAAAAATAATTGATAATTAATACCGCAATCAAAATTATTAATCCAAAAAATTCCCTTGTTTCTTCTATCCATGGCTTTTGTGCTTTCATTGTTTCTGCAATGTTTTCAGCGCTATGATATTGTATCCAATCAAGCACACCGTTTTTTGTAAAAAATTTATAAGCAGCATATACAGCATATATGGCAATACCAATCCAATAAGCTTTAAAGTAAAATTTACTAGCTGCCGCATAACCGCAAAGAGCTGCACTATAAAGATAAATAGGCATCCACAGGTAAGGATCCGGATCATTGTATTGGAGACCTGCAAAAATTATAAAAACAACACAAAAGAAAATGTTGAAAAATTTCATTACAATATTTAAAAGATTACTGTAGTTAAATGTACGCAATCAACTAATGTAAGCATGCTCAAAAAAGAATTAGTATAATTTTTAAAATTTTAATTTAACTGCACTCATAAAAGATATATACTTTTTGTAAAAATATGTATACCTTTTGATTTTCAATATTTGTAAAATGATACTTTCGCGGAAAACTCTTTCTTATTTACTTAAAATATTTTTTGCATTATTAATGTTTGTCAAAGCATTTAATGTGTATGCCCAGATTGCGGGCTGCAAAGATCCAATGGCAAATAATTATAATCCTTCTGCCACCATTAATGATGGAAGCTGCACATATAATTTTACTTTTTATTCTCCTCCAATATTAGTTGACTCAATAGATGCTGCATTGGCTGAAAGCAGCGGCTTACAAATGGCAGGTAATTTTTTGTGGACTTTTAATGATAGCGGAGGAGATCCTGCTATTTACAGAATTGATACTTTATCTGGCGAAATTTTACAAACTGTAAATTTATCCGGTGCTACAAATGTAGATTGGGAAGATATAGCGTTTGACGGTACTTTTTTCTATGTAGGAGATTTTGGAAACAATGCCGATGGCGCAAGAACTGATTTAAAAATATATAAATTCCCCTTAAGCGCAATACCGGATTATATTTCCAATCCAAATGTAACAATACCATCAAACCAGGTAGAAGTTATTCAATTTAGTTACAGCGATCAGCCAACACCTATTGTTGCTGCAGCAGCAAACAATACCAGGTTTGATTGCGAAGCCATGATTGTGGATGGAGGTAAAATTCATTTATTTACTAAAAACTGGATTGAACTAAATACAGTTCATTATGTGATAAACGCTACAACGGCGGGTGTTTACCAGGCTTTGGCGGTAGATACACTTGCTACAGATTTTCTCGTAACAGGAGCAGATAAAGTTGCAGGACAGAATATTATAACTCTTCTTGGCTATCAAATTTCAGGCCTTGGAAATCACTTTATGTATTTGCTTACAGATTATAGTAATGCCAATTATTTTAATGGAAATAAAAGAAGAATCGATTTACCTGGTGCAGCAGTAATGGGCCAGGCAGAAGGCATAACATTTAGGAATGGCACATACGGCTACCTGAGTAATGAGAAGCTTGAACACACTGTGGGCGGGTTAACTTTAACGGTGAAGCAAAAACTCCGTTCTTTTAATACCAGTAGTTTTATACCGGTTTATTTGTTGCCGCTTGAATTGAACTACTTTGATGTAACTGCTATAAACGGGAAAGATAAAATTACCTGGCAATTTTACAACTATGTTCAAAAAGTTGATATAGAATATAGTATTGACGGGATAAATTTTAAAGTAATTAAAACGTTTACAAACTCAATTAGCAATTTTTTTTATCACTCACCGGTTAATGCTATAAATTATTATAGACTTGTATGGCACAACATCAATGGAGATGTTAAGTTTTCAAAGGTTGTGAAGATTGAAAATCAAAATGAACATACAATAAGCAATTTTTTACTTAAGAAAAATGGTGAGTTAAGTTTTACACTGAATAATAATGCGCCGCAATTATTTTCTTTTCAATTAGTGAGTGCCGATGGTAAAATAATTTCCCAAATAAAAGAATCAACTTTTTTCCCTGGTGTTAATAAAATATCCATGTCATCAGGATATAATTTAAGCCAGGTTATTTATTTAAACATCTGGAATAACGAACAAAAACAAACCTTTTTGCTTCATGTTGAAAAGTAGAATTGCATTACATTTAAAAGCTGTTTTTTATCATACCGGCAGCAAGTAATGTTTAATACAATCTTTGAGAAGCATCTAATAAGATGGTTGTAATTTTTTCCATCACTATTTGTTATGTCAAATACTCTTCAAATAGACTTGCCGGTACAATCAAGTGAACAAGGTGAAATAATTATTGCTGAACTTTCTTCAATCAATTTTCATGCTTTCCAGGAGAATGATAATATTCTTTCATTGTTTATAAAAGAAGAATATTTTGATGAAAGTATTTTTAAATCTGCTTTGTCAAATTTTGAATTACCGTATACAAAAAAATTGATTGCAAATATTAACTGGAATCAAAAATGGGAAAGTGAATTTACTCCTGTTATCATAAACGATTTTGTTGCTGTAAGAGCCGCATTTCATAAGCCTGTTAAAAATGTAAATCATGAAATTATAATAACGCCTAAAATGAGTTTTGGTACTGGTCATCATGCAACCACGTACCTTATGCTGGAGCAAATGGCCGCCTTAAATTTTAAAGATAAAAAGGTTCTTGATTTTGGAACGGGCACAGGCGTGTTATCAATTTTAGCAAGTAAATTAGGTGCTGCTGCAATTACCGCTGTTGATAATGATGAATGGAGTATTGAGAATGCAAAAGAAAATCTTCTCACAAATGAATCAAAGAATATTAGGTTATTGAAAGCGGATTCAATTGCTAACCTGGGAACCTTTAATATTATTCTTGCTAATATTAATTTAAATGTAATAACACAAAATGTTTCGGGCTTAAAAATGATAAGTGGCAGAGGTACTCAATTATTGTTAAGCGGATTTTTGAAACAAAATGAAAAAGAATTAAATGAAGTTTTTATAAAAAATGGCTTTACATTTGAACGTGTGCAGGAAAAAGATGGTTGGATTTGCGTACGGTATTTTTATTGATTTTTTCGCAATTAATAATAACTTGTACAAAAGTTTAATCGGTATATTTGTTGTTTCAGTATTTAATTATGAAAGAAGCGATATCCATTATTATAGCTTACCTGGTTGGCTCTATTCCAACGGCATTAATTATCAGCAAAAAATATTTTGATATAGACATTCGGGATTATGGCAGTGGAAACATGGGCGCTACAAATACTTTCCGGATTTTAGGCTCCCGCTTTGGAACTATCGTTATGATAGCAGATATGCTAAAAGGTATTATAGCTGTAGCCCTTTATAATTTTTTTCCTCATTACCTGCATAACGAACTTGACAGAACAAATTTTATGATAGGCTTAGGGCTTGCAGCAGTCACCGGGCATATCTTTCCTATATGGGCTAACTTTAGAGGCGGCAAAGGAATTGCTACTTTATTCGGGATGGTATTAGCCATACAACCTATGGTGGCTCTAAGTTGTGTTGTCGTATTTTTATTAGTGCTTTATACTACAAGATATATTTCTCTTAGTTCAATATTGGCTGGCGTGGCTTTACCAATTTGTGTATTATGGATATATAATGAGAAAGAAGTTTTTTACCGCGTTTTTGCAGTTGCTGTTTCAGGACTTATAGTACTTACTCATCAAAAAAATATAAGCCGTTTATTAAAAGGTAACGAAAGCAAAGTTCCTATACTAAAATACAGAGATAAAAAAAGGTCTCGTAAAAAGTAATATTTCTCCAGTTTCATTGTTATATAAATAATTGATGTTAGTGTTTAACAACAATTAAGAATACGTATAAATATTTTGGTATAGCAATTGTTTATCTTACCTAAATTAATAAATCATGAACAAAATTATAGTGCTATGTATCAGTTGTATTATGTTTGTTTCAGCTTGTACAACTAATGCTGTAACTGGAAGAAAACAATTAAGCCTTGTATCCGAAGATCAATTGCAGCAGGAAGCTGTATCACAATACCAATCATTTCTTTCGCAAAGTAAAATTATAAGTTCTTCAACCAGTAAAGATGCAGAAATGGTAAGAAGAGTTGGTAGCCGCATTGCAAATGCAATTACTCAGTATTATAATCAAAAAGGTAATTCAGGTTTAGGCCAGGAGTTAAAAAATTATAAATGGGAATTTAATTTAGTTGACAATAAAGAAGTAAATGCATGGTGTATGCCAGGCGGAAAAGTAGTTGTGTATACTGGTCTTTTGCCAATAGCCCAAAATGAGGCGGCCTTAGCTATAGTATTAGGCCATGAAATTACACATGCAGTTGCTCACCATGGGCAGGAAAGAATAAGCCAGGCAATGATTGCCCAGGGCTTGCAACTTGGTGGTAACATTTTTACTTCAGGCAATTCACAGGCAAATAATATCTTCAATAATATTTATGGGCCGGCCGCACAGGTAGGTGTATTGTTACCAAACTCTAGAAACCAGGAATATGAAGCAGATCATTATGGTTTAATATTCGCTGCTATGGCGGGTTACAATCCGAGAGAAGCAATTCCTTTTTGGACAAGAATGGCCAATGCAGCAGGCAGTGGAGGTAAGCCACCTGAATTTTTAAGCAATCATCCGGCAGACGATAAAAGACTGGAAAGGCTTCAAGGCTATATGAGTGAAGCATTAAAATATTATCAACCTATAAATTCAAAGTAAGTTTTAAATTATTGTGCCTTCGCGTTTTATTTGAAGGATTAAGATAGTAGGTTTTAAAATAGTATAAGTGGTTAACATTATCTATCTTTGCAAACTATTGTAAACTTTTAAATAACCTAGCCTATGCTTCAAACAATATTTGAAAAATTGCAATTTAAAGACGAAAAAAATTTACTAATACAAGGCCTTCCCTCAACAATCGAAAAACAGTTTGCCAAACTTTCTTTTTCGAAAAACGTTACTCCACTTTTAAAGATCAGAAAAATTGATTTCGCATTAATCTTTGCGCTAAACCAGGCACAGCTTAATAATATTTTAATTGATGTATTACCGGCACTTCATCCGCAAGCCAAACTGTGGATCGCATTTCCTAAACTTACTTCAAAAATAGTAAGTGATTTGAACCGGGATTGTACATGGAATTATTTACGTCAACATGGCTTTGAAAGCGAAGAACAGGTAGTGCTGGACTACGTTTGGAGTGCTTTGCAATTTACTAAATCCCCTGCTTTTCAGCAAGAGAATTTGGCAGCTACTACCAAAGTTAAGTCATTGAAGGTAGCACCAAAAGTCGGCAAAGTAAATGTACATCAGGATGTTGCCAGTTACATTTGATGTTTGCTATTAATAGCTTCCGACAGTTTAAAATCATTATTGCTTCATCCATTATTCATACATCGATTAAAGTAATTAACAGAAGGTTGTTAATATAATGTTGATATTACTTTAATATCACCTTAAGATATTGCGCTACTTTTATTTACAAAATCGCTCATATGAAAGTTCAATTTATTTCTGACAGGTCTTATCCTGAGTTTGAAATTTATGAGGAGGATAGAGTAATTCTGCACATTAAAATCGATATTAAAACACAGGCTTTCAGAATAAAGTACAGGGACTCCAGGAGAGTCTTTTTTATTGTAGAAGACATCACAAAAAAGACTAAAACAACTACGTTATTAAATGAATATAGCCAACAACTTGGCCTTCTTACAACAAGCAAAACTGATACTAATCGTGGTGAAATTGAGATTGAAGGTGTACAATATTTATACAAAATAAATGATGGCTTCATCAAAGAGATAACTTTATCTATAGATGACACATATCACCATACTTTAAATTGTAAATTAGAGATAACAGAGTTATCATCTTTTTATAAAAATTATTTATTGTTTGCTTTTGCATGGTTTACATTTCTTACTAAAGAACAAGCAACTTCTGTTCAATTTGCTGAGGCATAAAGTTCTATGACTTCTGAAAGATTTCAGCGTCTTACCTCCGTGCTTCATAAACGGCAGCCAGACTTAACTATAGTGCTGGAGAATGTTTTCGATCCGCATAATGTTTCTGCAGTAATGCGTACCTGCGATGCAGTGGGCATACAAGATGTATTTATTTTAAATAACCGGATTCCACCACATAGAAAATGGGGTTATCGAAGTTCGTCCACTGCGGCTGAGTGGCTTACTATTCATCAATATACTGATGTGAACGAGTGTTTTAATGAGCTAAGAAAAAGACACCATAAAATTTTTACTACTCATTTAAGTGAAACCGCATCTCAAATGCATAGTATTAATTTTACAGAAGCTGTTGCGCTGGTATTTGGCAATGAGCGTTTTGGAGTAAGTGATGATATTCGTAACCTTGCCGATGGAGATTTTGTTATACCTCAGGTTGGTATAATTAAGTCCCTTAATATTTCTGTAGCTGTTGCTGTCACATTATATGAGGCATATCGCCAAAAGAAATTAGCCGGTCATTATAATGAAATAAAATTAGGTGACGATCAATTAATTAAACTGCAGAAAGATTGGGGAATGGATTAATGAGCAAACTTAAATAGTTGGATGAATTAAATGCATTATTGTAAATAAATTGTAAAGATGTTCCGTCTATATTTTAAACTTTTAACCAATACATTCCTTTAGCATAACCGGTAAGATCAATTAAATGCAATGTTCCATTTGCCATGTTTTTTGCCTGGTATAAATTGTTTGTCTGGGGGAATTTAAATGAAGATTGATATGCAAAGGATAATACAATTAAAGCGAAAAACAGGCTGAACCCAATTTTAAATTGACAACAAAATTGTGATATTTATCTTTAATAAGAAACAAAAAGATTAAGTTTTAAGGCTATAGCCGGATAAATATGTTTGTATAAATTGTTTATGCAATTTGATGATCAATTACAAACCGGATTAACGCATCAACAGGCACACCTGCTTTTTCACTTGCATCTTTTATGTCTTCCCTGTTTATACTTGCTGCGAACGTTTTATCCTTCAGTCTCTTTTTCACACCTTGTATTTCCATACCTGTATAACCTTCCGGACGCATTAAAGAATAAGCATGAATAAATCCTGATAATTCATCAAAGGCATACAGCATTTTGTCCATTTTAGTTACTGGCTCTACGCCAAAATATCCCGGCCCGTGCGATGCAATCGTATGAATAATTTCAGGATCAATATTTCTGGCTTCTAATTCTTCAATGATTTTTTTACAATGTTCTGCAGGAAACTGCTCCCAGTCAGCATCATGAAGCAAACCTGCGAGTTCCCATTTCCATTGATCAGCCTCATTTGCGTTTTCTTTTTCGCATGCCCAGCATTTCATTAAATGCGCTACCTGCTGCATATGCAAGCGCAATCTTTCATTTTTTACCCAATCAAATAAAACAGTATTTGCTTCTTCTCTTGTAAGAACATTATTTTTATTTATAGCATTTCCAAATACATTCCTGTTGAGAGGATGCGATAGCATAAAATATAAGTTTAGTTAAGCGCATCGGCCGGTCAATAAATTTATGGATTGCGCTTACTTTCTTTGAAGATTAGAAGAGCATAAAACAAAAATGCTTCTGTATATTTTGCTGCATATACAGAAGCAGTTCGATGTAGTTAATTACTTTTTCAAAAACTTATTTTGAATTTCGATATTGTCGCCAGTCACTTTTAAGATATACATGCCCGGGCTTAATGCTGAAACATCAACTTCTAATTTTTGATTTGTTAATGTTACCGGCATCTGTTTCATCTTACTGCCAGAAACATTAAATATAGATAACTCGGCCTTCCGGTTACCTTGCATGCCGCTAAATAGTAGCTGTAATTTATTGTGAACCGGGTTTGGAAGTAATTGTACTGCAAACTGATTTGAGAAATCTATTCTTATTATTCTGCTATAAGTGATTTTACCATCAATATCAACTTCTTTTATGCGGTAATAATTATAAGGTGTTCCCGGATCATTATCAATAAAATTATAAGTATTGATAGTGGCAGCTATATTTGCAGCAGCAACTGTTCCTAAAGTTACAAAGTCAGCATTGTTGGTTGCTCTCTCAACTTCAAAATCTTTAGTATTTATCTCATCGCTGGTTTTCCAGTTAAGCACGGCTTTTTTATCTTTTAAAGTTCCATTAAAATCAAGGAAGTTAAGCCCTAATACAGCCGACGGCCTGAAGCTGTATACTTCTATAGCGCTTACCATTGGCCGGTTAACTGTAGCAGAGAAATCAATATTCAAATTGCCATCTGTTACAGTAACAGGAATATTTTTTATAACTGCAGTTGCTTTGCCTACTTCTTGGGTAATATCAAAGTTTGTAAGGCGCAATTGGTTTTCCAGGCTTACATCAAAAGTTCTTGAGCCTATGCCACCATTAACTCCTGAGCCGGGTTGGCCAAAAAATATCTCTGCAAAACGCAGCCTCACTACATAAGTACCGTTGGCAACAGGAAACTGGTAAGAGAATGGTCTTTTGTCAGCATTAGAAGATTGCTCATCAAAGTATAAAGAGTCTTCATCTGTGCCTGCTATGCTATGTACGGCAGGGTTAACATAAGGCTCAAGATTGTTGAATGAATATAGTGTATCCGCACTCCATGTTTTTCCATTAATTGTTATCTGCCGGGCAGCTCCGCTATTCACCCTGTAATTTACTACTACTGTGTCGTTAGCTGCACGTCCGATACCGTATAATGGTACTCTTTGCGGGCTAAGTGCGTTGTTGTAATAAATAAGCAGATCAGCAATTTTTAATCCTTCTGTTACGGGTTTAAAATTAACCATAATGGATGCAGATTGCTGTGGCGCTAACACTCTGTTTGCAGGAAGAGTTGCAGTAAATTCTGACCTGTTTTCTCCTGTAATTTCAAGCGAGCTTATTGTGAGTGTAGGATCAGCGGTGCCGTTACTATACGTTTTTCCGAGACTTGAAATATTTAGTTGAAGCGAGCTGGTAGTATTTAAATCTTTTATACCAAAATCAAGATCAGAAGGTGAAACACCAAGCGCTGAATAATATGCAGTGCCAACAGCAGGTTTTATGTTCGAAATATAATAGGTGTTATCATTATAATCGTAATTAGTAGAAGAACTTCCTAAATAATCATTAGAAACAATATAAGTGTTTGGGATTATCTTTCCTTTTGAATTGATAGCCTTCCAGACTCTTATCCCTATCTCGCCATTTGGATTTTTAGATGCATCAGAATTATCAGTACTTCCTATTTTAAATCCAAAAACAGTAGCAGTTTTAAATGAAGCTGCAGCAGGATTTCCTGCAAGAGATTTTCTTGGCAGTAAACTTTGCCCATCCTGCGAAATATGATTGAAAACGGTATGCAAAGTAGTTGAATCTTTAGTATACCACATGATTCTTTCCGTTGCAGTACAACAGCCATGATAAGCGCTCATTTGCCTTATTGAAACAGGTAACGAAGTATCAGCATTTACAAAAAACGAAGGCTTAATTTCATCACCTTTAAGTTTTGTGCTATCGCCATGATCAGGATCAGTATGATTGAATCCGGTTGATGTTTTAAAGCCAAAAGCATTGATGATTTCCTGTGCGTAAGGCTCGTGAATTCCTTCTCCGGAGTTTTGCCATAAGCCATGCAGAAAAATGGATTTTCCCGGATACTTATCATCATTAGATATTATTGTAAGTATTTCATGTAACACAGTAACCCGGGTGCCCTGGTTTTGTGCTGTAAATCTTAACAGAACATCCGCAAATCCGCCGCTATTTATGGTAAGCGGAAAGCTTGTTGCAGAATCATAAGCAATGCCATTCAATTTTTCAATACGCCATGTAGTGTCATTTGATAAAGAAAGGCCGTTTATAATTAAAGGGCTTATTCCATTGCTGTGCAACCTTAAAACTACAGAATCATGGTTGTCATTAAAGTTAACTCCATCACGGCTCCAGGGAATTTGAACTCTGGAAAATACGAGATCATCATTGTCCGGAAATCTATCCAGGTTCTCTGCAAATAACAAGGCATTGGATGGTGTTGCAGGCTTTACATTACTCACCACAAATAATATATCCTGGTAATCTAAAGCAGTAATGGTTTCTTCAAAAGCAACAACATAAGAATTAGCTATAGTAACACCATTTTTCACATAAGGATATACACGAACATGATGCCCTACACTTCCTGCGAAAGTATTTAAATTGTCTTCGCTATAAAGATGCCGGTTGTTGAAGAATGGCCATCTTGAATAAAACCCAAAGTTGTTTGAAGAAGGGTCGAAGGAAAGACTTCCGGTATAATTTACATTTACCGTTTGACCATTGGAAAGAGGATTATTGGAAACACTTAATAATTGTGCGTTTGTTGCAACATTTCCTGATTTATACCAGCCCAATGCCACAACAGTAGCATTGCCTGTTGGCCCAAAAACTGCTAAAGGCGTAATAGTAACATTGCCACTTCCCGCTTTTTGAAACCTCTGCATACTTATTTCATCTCCCAAAAGAGCCGCCTTTTGTAAAGTGGTGTCGCTGTTAATCACATTTGTAGAAGGATCGTCATCTCCGGCATTCACCTGTATCTGGTAAAGATCAAGTAACGATTGCAATGAAGGCTCATTTGCTCCTCCTAAACCTGTAGTTCCCAATCCTCTTAAAGCCACAGCCAATGCAGGGTTTGAAGCATCATCACTGTTAATATTTATGAAAGCGGTTTTTATTCCTTTTGATACAGGATTAAAAGCCTCTGAAAAAGAAATGGAATCTCCTGCATTGATCGCTGCAGGAAAAGTTGGTAATCCGCTTAAAACAAATTCACTTGCATTAGTACCGGTAAGCGTTATAGAAGATAATGTAAGAATACCGCTTCCTGTATTTTTAACCTTAATAGTACGGGTTAAGCCCTGGGCACCACCGGCTACATCATTATCATAAAGAGTATCAGGGCTTACGGTGATTACTCCTAAGGCATAGGTAACAAGTGTTTTATTTTTATTGGTTAAATTAACTGTGCTTAAAAGTTTTTCATTAAAGCTGTGCGCCTTTTTGGTTTTACTTAAAGTGTTTTTTACACCAGTTCTGTTGAACGCTGTTGGTTTATCAGCACCTGCGGAAACTGAATTGAAATAAGCACTTGTAAACAGTAGAGAGATAAGGAAATACGTAACGGCTGTTTTCATATAAGTTTTTAAAACATTTAAAAATAGCAGAATTATTAGAGAGGTAAAAATAAGGAATAACTATGTTTTTACCTGTAAAATGTTCTGAAAAGCTGACTTATTTATACCCAATTTAAAGCATAAATAAAGCAGTAAATGGCTTACTGTTTATTGCGGTAAAACATTGTAAACAAGGAAATTTTAATACCAGTTTAATACAATATCTATTGATAAGATATATTGTATCATAACAAAATGTTGATGTGTTTAAGAATTAGAATGCGGCTTTAAATATTAGTGCTAAGTCATACGTAAACCGGTTCTGCTTTATAAAATAATTTATTTCTTTACACTTTTTCGCATAATTTAAAGTGGGTGAAATAAATAGCATTTGTTTACTCTTGTTTTTAAAAGTCGTTAAAACCAATGGAAATTTTTATAGCTGATAATTACCAGGCAATGTCAAAGCAGGCTGCTGTTGCTCTAAAGGAAATCATTCAGTCAAAAGAAAATCCGCTTCTTTGCACTGCTTCCGGAGATACGCCGGCAGGTTTATATAAGGAATTAATTAACCTTGTAAACGAAGATCAATTGGATTTGTCTAAATGCAAATTTGTTGGTTTAGATGAATGGATTGGCATGAATGGAAATAATGAAGGAAGTTGCAGATTTTATTTAGATAAGCAGCTTTTTTATCCATTGCAGGTAGCACAAAACAGGATTTGTTTTTTTGATGGAAAAGCTGGTGATCTGCAAAAACAATGTAACGATGTAGAAAATTTTATCATTAAACATAATGGCATTGATGCAGCAATAGTGGGACTTGGAATGAATGGTCATGTAGGGATGAATGAGCCAGGCACTTCTGCCGCATTGCATTCTCATGTTGCAGTAATTGATCCGGTAACTCAAAAAACAGGACAAAAATATTTTAAGGAACCCAAGCAACTTTCCGGAGGAATCACATTAGGATTAGCCACAATACTGAACGCCAAAAACATTTTTCTTTTAGTAAGTGGCTGGCATAAAGCAGAAATTGTAAAGCGCATATTTACAGAAGAAATTTCTGAACAATTACCTGCAGGTTTATTGCGCCGTCATCATGGTTTAAAAGTTTACTTAGATAAAGAAGCTGCTTCATTAATTCATTTTAATTAAATGTCAAACAACTTTACTATCGGCATTGATATGGGCGGCACAAATATTCGTGCAGGAGTAGTAAACGAAGATAAGTTGCAAAGCATTTATTCACGCAAAATAAATGCATCAGGTTCTGCAGATGAAGTTCTGTACCAGCTTTTTTTGTTTACTGATGAGATTATAAATGATTCAATAATATCAATTGGAATAGGCGTTCCCGGACTTGTTGATGTTGAAAAAGGAATTGTTTATGATGTGATAAATATTCCTACATGGAAAGAAATTTCTTTACAACAATTAATGCAGGAGCGCTACAACTTACCTGTTATTATTAATAATGATGCTAATTGTTTTGCGCTTGGTGAGTTTAATTTTGGAAAGGGCAAAGGCTGTACTTCTATGGTAGGACTCACTGTTGGCACAGGTCTGGGCTCAGGACTTATTCTTAATAAAAAATTATACACAGGTAAAAATGGGGGCGCAGGTGAATTTGGTACAGCGGATTATTTGGATAAATGTTACGAATACTATGCAAGCGGACAATATTTTACAAATGTATATAACATAAGTGGTGAGACTGTTTTTAAACAAGCCAATGAAGGAAATGTTACAGCAATAAAAATGTATGAAGAGTTGGGAGCACATCTTGGAAATGCAATAAAGGCGATATTATATGCATTAGATGTTGAATTAATTATTCTTGGTGGATCTGTAAGGCATGCCTTCCCTTTTTTTTCAAAAACGATGTGGCAACAGCTTAAAAGATTTGCCTTTCAAAGATCAATTGAAGGCTTAAGAATTGAAGTTTCGGAGTTAGAAAATAGTGGAATATTGGGCGCCGCAGCTTTGTATAACGATTTGTATAAGTAGAATGATAAGCTTACAAATAGATGATAAGATTGCAGAACTTTAAGTGAGAAAATGTAAAACATTTGTTTAATTCAATCTTAATATTGTGTGCATTCTTCTTAAATAAATACTTTTTACATCAATTTTTATAAAATCCGTTCTTCAATTTTACCTGTTTGCTTATTCTTCAATATAAGTTTCTTTGTTCCGTAGTGAGTCATTTCTTCTTTAATGAGATAATGATCTGCATCATATTCCACCAAATGACTTTCTTTGCTTAATCCTGTTTTTCCTCTCCAGATATCCAACATCACCGGTTCCCAAAGTTTCGTTTTGGCTGACTTGTAAGCCGCATCCAGCACAGCATTCACTACATAGCCGTCATAAAAAGTTTCTTTAGGTTCACGACCTTCTTCCATGGAGCGAAACATATCTGTGAACATATGATTATAACCAAGGTCATTCATTTCATCACCAACCGGAAATAACCACCCGGAATTGCTTTCAGATTTTTCTGAAACGTAATCAGCGCCTTTGCCTGTTGTAAACATCTCAAGCCCGGTTCGTAAAAAATTGTTTATCCAGATAGTTCCTTCTGTTCCCATCACTTCATCGCGTAAATCTAAGCCGCCTCTAAAAGTCCAGCTTACTTCGAACTGCCCAATGGCGCCGTTTTCATACTTCACTAAACCAATCGCATGATCTTCCGCATCAATAGGCTTTACCTGTGTATCTGCCCAGCACATTACTTCAACGGGCTTAATATCTTTCCCAATAAAAGACCTCCCGATTTCCACACAATGGCAGCCAAGATCAAGAATACAACCGCCTCCGGCTTGTTCTATATCCCAAAACCAATCGCTGTGCGGACCGGGATGAGTTTCCCTGGATTTGCTCCATAAAATTCTTCCCAAAGCGCCGTTCTTCACACTTTCATAAGCCTTTAAAAATTTAGGTGTATAAACAAGGTCTTCAAGATAACCATTAAAAATACCTGCTTGCTCAACAGCCTGCAGCATACGTTTTGCTTCTTGAGCATTGCGGCCTAATGGCTTTGTTGTTATCACCGCTTTTTTATATTGGCAGCAAAGCATTACAGCTTCTTCATGCTTATTGTTGGGCAATGCAATGCATACCACATCAACATCAGGATGGGCAATAGCTTCTTCCATGCTGGTTGTTGTGTGATCTACTTTATAGTCTTCTGCAAATTTTTTTACGCTTTCTTCACGCCGTGAATATATGCTTACAATCTTGTCTTTACTTCTTTGTCCTTGTAATGAGTCAGCATAAAAACGCCCGATAAATCCGGAGCCAAGCATTGCGATTTTCATAGTTGTATATTTTAAGTTAATGTCAATGGTCAATGGTCAATGGTCAATGGTCAATAGTCAATAGTTAATAGTCAATAGTCAGGAAGTCACTGAGTCATTGTCAATGATCTTTGTTTAAATAAAATTTTACAGTTTAACAATTAAAGATTATTGACTATTGACTATTGACTATCGACAATTCAAAAGATGTCACACCATCGCAACTGGTTCTGCATGTGCTGCCGTTCTTCTGTTGTCTTTAAAAAATACAACAAACAGCACAAGCACTGCTGCGGCAATAGCCGCCGGCACCATCCAGATATCTCTCCATTGCACCACATTATTTATAGTATAATGATCTTTTACATAACCTGATAACAGCGTTCCTATCCACATGCCAATGCCATACGTTGCCATTGTTATCATGCCCTGTGCCTGGCTCTGGATTTTTACACCGGCTTTACTATCTGTATAAATTTGACCTGTTACAAAAAAGAAATCGAAGCAAACACCATGTAAGATAATGCCGGCATAAAACAACCATAAACCAGCATTCGCATCTCCATAGCCAAAACATAGAAAACGCAGTGTCCATGCAATCATGCCAAAAGCGATCATCCATTTTACACCAAGTCTTCTAAAGAAAAAAGGAATCAATAAAATAAATAACGCTTCAGAAAATTGACCAAAAGTCATATTGCTGGTTACATTTTTCATTCCTGCTTCGGTTAAAAAAAGATTGGTAAAACTGTAATAAAATGATAACGGAATACAAATAAGAATAGAAGCAATAAAAAATATTATGAACGATCTGTCTTTAAATAATACAAATGCGTCACTTCCCAATATTTGAGAAAATGTTGCAGTAACTCCCCTGGATTTTGGCGGCGTATCAGGCAGAAAGAAACTAAGTAAACCCAATACCAGCGAGGCTACTGCAGCCATTTTAAAAGTAAAAACAAGTTCATCTGTACCTATTTTAAATACTTTATCAAGCAGCCATCCGGTAGCAATCCAGCCTATGGTTCCCAACACACGTATAGAGGCAAACTCTTTACCCGGATCACTCATTTGCCTGAAGGCAACTGAATTTGCAAGTGCCAAAGTAGGCGCATACAATAATGAATATAACAATAATATCCAGTAAAAAGAGGAAGGGTTATCAATAGTAGTTATGTAATAAAGTAACAGCGCTCCGGCCAAATGTAAAACGCCCAAAACTTTTTGTGCAGAAAAATAACGGTCTGCGATCATGCCTACAAAAAAAGGAGAAATTATTGTTGCAATTGCCATTGCACTGTAGGCAGCGCCAACCTGTACACCATCTGCATGCAAAATTTTATCGAGGTAAGTTCCCATTGTAACATACCATGAGCCCCAGATAAAAAATTCAAGGAACATCATGGCCGAGAGTTGAATCCGTGTTGTTTGTTTCATGTATGGATTAATTAATTACGAAATCATTTGGATCATTTTTTCAGGACCATATGGTCATTGTGACCGCCTAACAAATAACCACCAATTAATAAGTCTGCACTTCTTTCTCCCAGCCCGTTTCTTTCAATGCCGGATCTTTTTCTTTTATTAAAAAATCTCCCTGTTCTGAGGCGCCAACGGCTTCAGCATTTAATAACGCATCGTCTGCAACAATTTTTACAGGCTCTTTCCACGAATTGCTTTCATCATTGTATGCCGGGTTTGATAAAGAATTGTAGCATGAAATTATTGACCATCTTGGTTTATCCGAAGTATTGGCTTCTGAGCGATGCAAAATATTACTGTGAAAGAACAACGC
>CAXSDW010000015.1:0-17366 GCA_964236235.1 uncultured Chitinophagaceae bacterium | reverse complement strand
TATCCGAAGTATTGGCTTCTGAGCGATGCAAAATATTACTGTGAAAGAACAACGCATCACCTGCATTTATCTCCACGTAAACTTGTTCCATTGTTTGCAATGCATGATTCACCATCGTCATATCTGCACCAACTTGTTCTCCTGTAAAGCCATGATTTACACGGCCCATTTTGTGTGAACCTTTAATCACCTGCAGGCAGCCATTGGCTTTATTGGCTTCGGTTAAAGCAATCATTACGCTTACTAACTGGTCAGGAAATAAAAATTGATTCTTGTACCAATAGCCATAATCCTGGTGCCATTCCCATGCGCCGCCAACACGTGGCTCCTTCTGCATTAATTTTGTATGAAAATGACAAACCGCTGAATCACTATCTAATAACTGAGCTGCAGAATTTACCATGCGCTCACTGCGAATTACCAGACTATAAATATCATTACCGGGAGAAAACCATAGCGTAAGTTTTGTTTTCTTTCCGGCCTGGTCATTGAGATCAACAGCATGTTCACGAACAACGTTATCCTGAACAGCAATGCTGTATAATTTATTAATCTCTTCATTAGAAAAAAAATTTGGCTTTATTAAATAGCCGTCTGCATTAAATTTTCTCACCTCTTCTATGGAAAGAAATTGTGGCATAAAACTTCCTTTTGTAATATAAAATGGAAATGAAAAATTACAAAAGAAAAATGTATAAGATCACATTTCTGCAGATTATCTGTAATATTATTTGAAGGCTTCAAAAATTAATATTTCACAAATATTAGAAAGTAATTAAATTTCGAAGAAGTTCATAATGTTGCAACCTCATTATAATCTTTAAGAACGCAAACGTGGTTAATTATTAAATCTTTTATTTAATGGAAAGGATATTTGCGATAGGCGATATACATGGATGCTGTAAAACATTTAAGAGCTTGTTAATAGAAAAAATTAACATTCAAAGGTCAGATGAAATTTATTGCATTGGCGATTATATAGATAGAGGAAAAGACAGTAAAGGTGTGATTGATTTTATTATTCAGCTTAAAGCAGAAGGTTACAAAATTCATACATTAAGAGGTAATCATGAACAGATGATGTTAGATGCATTTACGAATAAACAAAACATGAAGAATTGGCTGCAAAACGGTGGCGGCGCCACTTTGAGAAGTTTTGGTATTTCATCAATTAATAAACTGCCTTACGAATACGTTGCGTTTTTAGATCAAACAAAATATATAATAGAAACCGGTAAATACATTTTTGTTCATGCCGGTTTAAATTTTGAAATACCGGATCCATTTGCAGATAAAGAAGCAATGCTATGGACAAGAGATGAATATTTTGATAGTGCGAAGATCAATTATAAATTATTGATCCATGGCCATACTCCTCTTAATTTTAATACACTTTTCAAGCAACAAACTTCTTTAAAAATAAATATTGATGCAGGTTGTGTTTACAATGATATACCGGGTTATGGAAATTTGGCAGCATTATCATTACCTGATAAAAAATGGATTTGCATAGAAAATATTGATTAAAACTTTTCTGATAAAATTCATTCGCGGTTTATTTTCTTTTTCAAAAAGTGAACATTCGGCTCTTTTATTTCATGCGCATTAATGGTAAAACCAAAACTGTTTGCGAATAAATATTCCACTCCTGATAATTTTTGAAGAGTAAATCTTTTGAAGATCTATTTAAAATATCTGTAAAAATTTATTAGTAAGCTGGAGATGATTTGTGTAAGACAATGTGCCAGTAACACTCTTACAGCTTTCAGCCATAATCTTTAAAGCACTGGAAACATGCAGGCAACCTCTTAAAAGAAATCTCCGTTTCTTATAAATGTACTTACTCAAAAAGTTATATGAAGAAGAGATCTGTAATGTTATTACTATTTGTATTGATCATTTGTGTCAGTGCAACAGTTGTATACAATGTATGGAATAAACCTTTTAAAGATCCTTTAAGCGGCGATGCTATAGCCGTTTCTGCCAGCCAGCTTTTTAATGATTTCAGCACTAATGAAATTGAAGCACAAAAGAAATATGTACCTCAAAAGTTAGGCGATAAGAAACTTGAGATTACAGGTGAAATAAGAGAGATAGGTAAAAATGAAGACAATGAAACCTATTATATGCTGAAGACCGATGATGAAAACTTTGGTGTTAAATGTATAATAGACAAAGGCAGCGAAAGTGTAAATGCAAAAGCCGGCAGCAAAATAATTATAAGAGGCTTTTGCGCAGGTTATAATATGGATGTAATTGTAAACAGGTGTAAAGTAGTTAGTTAATTATTGAAGTAATAAATTAAGCAATATAAAAATTATGAAGTGCTTTTTAATTATAATCATGGTGATAATTGTGTTGCTGCAGAGCGGATGTAAGTATGATAAGCAGGAACTTTTAAATCCCGTTTCATCTGCCTGCGATACGGCAATTGTTACTTATAGCGGTTCCATAAATCCAATATTGACAGTAAACTGCATAAGTTGCCATTCGGGCAGCAATGCGCCTTTCAATATCAAACTGGATGTATATGCTGATGTAAATGCCCAGGCATTAAACGGCAATTTGTTAGGCGCAATAACTCATGCTTCCGGGTTTCCGCCAATGCCTGAAGATGGATCTAAATTGAGTGATTGTAATATAGGTAAAATTAAAAAATGGATAAATGCAGGCGCACCAAATAACTAAATCAAAGTAAGAGATTTTACGATATACTAAAATTATAACGATGAAAAAAATGATGTTATTAGTGCTGGCAATAGCACTTTTTACGATGAATGTAAATGCACAAGTGTACCTGACGCGTAATGGAAAGGTTACATTTTTTTCATATGCTCCTCTTGAAAATATTGAAGCGGTGAATAATGAGGTCTCAGGTATATTAGATGCAAAAAAAGGAGAGCTTGCTTTTGCAGTGCTTATTAAAAGTTTCAACTTTAAAAAGGCTTTAATGGAAGAACATTTTAATGAGAATTATATGGAAAGTAACACTTATCCAAAGGCAAGCTTTAAAGGAAATATTACTGATATGAATAAAATAAATTTTACAAAAGATGGTACGTACCAGGTAACTATTAATGGTGATCTTTTTATACATGGTGTTACAAACAAGATAGAAGCTGCCGGAACTATTACCATAAACGTAGGTGTTATAAATGCTTCATCAAAGTTTAGTGTTAAAGTAAAAGATTATAACATTAAGATACCTTCTTTGGTTGAAAATAAAATTGCTGAAACTATTGATGTTACTGTGTATTGTAAGTATGATCAATCTAAAAAAAGCTGATAAAAAATTATCCATGATAAGAAAAATAACTTCATTTATAATTATTGTATTCGTTGCCGGCAGTGCATTTGCGCAGGACACATCAAACATTTCTAAAATGCTTGAGGACCAATTAAAGACCGAAGAAAAAGATAAAACTGAATACACAATTGCCACTTTTAAAACCACACGGTTAATCAATGGGCACACTGTAGAAAATTCAGGCAAAGGTGTTATGGATCTCAGGATTTCCCATCGCTTTGGAACATTAAATAAAGGCGCTTATGAATTTTTTGGATTGGATAATGCTACAATGAGATTAGGTTTTGATTTTGGCGTTACTAATAACCTAATGGCTGGTATTGGCCGAAGCACTTTTGAAAAAACCTTTGATGCATTCTTTAAATATAAAATTTTAAGACAGTCAAAAGGAAAACATAACATGCCCGTAACGCTAAGCTATGTGCCCACAATAGCTTTGAAGACGCAAAAGCCGGAAGACCCAAATCAAAAAAGTAATTTTTCATCAAAACTATTTTATACTCACCAGCTTATTATCGGCAGAAAGATGAGTGAAAAATTGTCGCTTCAGCTAATGCCAACATTCATCCATAGAAATCTTGCAACAAAAGTTTCGGACCCTAATGATATAATTGCTATAGGCATCGGAGGCAGGCAAAAACTTAGCAGGCGTATGAGTTTTAATGTTGAATATTATTATCAATTGCCGGCATACAAATTAACCGGAACAACAAATGCACTCTCATTAGGTATTGATATTGAAACAGGCGGTCATGTTTTTCAATTACATTTTACCAATTCACGAGGTATGTCTGAAAGACAATTTATTTCAGAAACAACCGGTAAATGGAGCAAGGGCGATATTTTATTTGGCTTCAATATTTCAAGAGTATTTACTATTGGCAAACGACACTAAGATACACTGCGTGCAAGTTCACTTAGAATTGCGACATTACCACAACTACAAACATACATTGTTGCTGAGCATACTTACAAAGATGCCAAATGGGTTGTTCGTAGAATGCAAGACCCAAAAGGCTTAAAATGCTCCTTTTATAAATTAATGAATGCATAAGAAGCCAACGAGCCTATTTAGTTAAAGTATCTTTCCTTAAATTACACCATATAAGTTTTGGATATAAAGTAAAAATTTTATTTATTTTGCTGGTATGATTTTTAATGCAAAAATGCTGTTTCAATTAAACACTATAAAAGATAATTTATGAACACAACTGCAGTAGATGATGACAAAATTGTAAATATTGATAACGATATTATTAATGCTTCGTATGATCTGCCGGATTCACCTGCAGATGCTGAAAAGCTAAAGCCCGAAACTGTAATCATGGATTTGCCTGAAGTAAAAGATATACCAGGGCAAGAGCATGTGCATGTGATTCCATTAGGTGAGCTTGCTGACACTACTATTTCTTCTGCTGATGAGGAAGGTGCAGGCATTCTTGATTTTGATGAAGACGAAGATGAGGATGAGGACGATGATCTTACAACAGATTCCGACGCAAATGTTTCTGATGAAGAGAAAGATCTTTTAGATAATGCAGGCACCGATATACCGGATGACCAGCAACGAGTAGAGGCCGAACTGGATAATGAAGATGCCGACGGCGAGCCCCTGAACGAAGGAAGTTCAGGCAGCTCAAATAGTGGTGACGACCTTGATGTGCCCGGTGCCGAAGCAGATGATGCAGATGAAGAGATAGGAGAAGAAGATGAAGAAAATAATGATTATAGTCTTGCAGATACAGAGTAAAACTATTGCAACTGTTTCTGTAAAAAAGCAAATGAACGTTTGTTAATTTCAATTGAAGTAATTAATATAAACAGTTTATTGATCTCTTATCTCATTTTGCATGGCCGTTCTGTTTTTACTTTCATAGGCATAATTTGCTGACGACATAGCATTTTTATTGTTAAGAACTTATAAAATGTTACATCACAAAATGAATAAAAAAGATTTCAGGTATCCATTTACCGGCTTTAAAAAGCTTATCATTATTTTGGTGATGATTTGTGTTGCTAAAGATACTTGTGCACAGCAGCTAATCCGGGTTGTTATTGCAGGTTTAAATCATGATCATGTTCATGGTATATTAAATCAGTATAATAAAAACGTAGTAAACATAGTTGGCATAGCTGAACCCGATAAACAATTACAGCAAAAGTACAGTAAGCTTTATCACCTGCCTGATTCTCTCTTTTTTAGTGACCTTAAGAAACTTGTAACAGAGAAAAAACCAGACGCGGTATTGGGTTATAATCCTGTAGGTAAGCATTTGGATATTGTTAAAATATGTGCTCCTTTACGGATTTCGGTAATGGTGGAAAAGCCTTTGGCAGCAACGCTATTGCAGGCGAAGCAAATTGAATTATTGGCAAATAAATTCCATATAAAAGTGCTCACTAATTTTGAAACTACGTGGTATCCTTCTTACCGGGATGTTTACAATACAATAAGTAAAGACAGTATAGGGCAAATTAAAAAGATGGTTGTGCATGATGGTCACCAGGGACCAAAAGAAATTGGCTGCAGCGCAGAATTTTTAAGTTGGTTAACAGACCCGGAATTGAATGGCGCAGGCGCATTAAATGATTTTGGATGTTATGGTGCAGATTTAATGACGTGGTTAATGCAAGGCAATGAGCCAATTGCGGTAACTGCCATCACCAGGCATTACAAGCCTGATGTTTATCCTAAGGTTGATGATGACGCTACCATTATTGTAGAATACCCAAAGGCAACCGGCCAGATTGAAGCCTCGTGGAACTGGCCATTTTCTATTAAGGACCTGGAAGTATTTGGAGAAAAAGGATACTTACATGCACTTGATAATGAGAACATCATTAGCCGGATGCGGGAGAATATCAAAGGTGTAAAAAAAGCTGAACCACTGTCTGCGCCTATAAATAATCCCATCACTTACTTAACAACTGTACTTCAAAATAAACTACCGGGAACCGATGATCAATCATCTTTAAAATACAATATAATTGTAATGAAAATATTGGATGCAGCAAAGAGATCAGCTGCAACCGGCAAAAGAATTGTATTATAATCATAACATTAAAACAAGCCTAAAAAAGTGCCCTTAATTAACTTTTTTTGGCATAATTTTAGGAAATCTTTTATTCATTATTCTATCACAAACCAATAAAACCAATACCTGCAACTTTAGGTTGCAATTTGAAAAACTCACTTCTATTATTTGTAAAAAAAATGATTGTGAATTAAAGGTTAATGGGGTGAATTAGTCCCTTTGAAATTTATACCGGGTGTTTAAAAACTCCCGGTTTTTTTATGTAAACTCCTCAACTAAACTAGAGCGTTTAATGTGCTTACGCAGGGAAAGATAACAGGCAGTGTTATTAATTCTGTTAGTTCAAATTTTGATTTATAATATTGATGAGATCAATTGGCTTAAATGGTTTGCTTATAAAGCCATTAGCATTGCATTCTTTTACATAATCATTGGGCATATGGTGTATAGAATATAGAATGATCGGCAGCTTTTCATTTTCTTTTAATAGCTTCAGGTGTTTGCATATTTCACATCCGTCGGCACCATTAAGGTCAATATCTATAATCATAAGATCAGGGCTAAAATCTTTAATCACCCTGGAAATCACTGACCACCGGTTGGTTGTATGCACCACAAAATTGTAGTGTGTAAGCAAAAGATCCACAACATAGAGTATATCTGTATCATCATCTAATACAAGAATCTTTTTCATTAATATTGGATTTATAACGTTGGCAATCATTACGCAAATGGTACTGCACAAATTAATGTTAATAGAGTATTCAAATTAAAACTTTTATTTGAAATAATTGTTTTCCGCTCTGCCTTTTTCACATTACTCCTCAGTTAGCACAATGAGAGGGTAAAGTTATCTGCAATTATATACACATTGTGACGTTTACTGTAGCCACTTTATTCTATAAAAAATATTGGAATA
Organism: uncultured Chitinophagaceae bacterium; assembly: GCA_964236235.1. GTDB lineage: Bacteria > Bacteroidota > Bacteroidia > Chitinophagales > Chitinophagaceae > Ginsengibacter. Next base: position 10,105 of record CAXSDW010000015.1, on the reverse strand, counting down.
ATAGTTGAAACAAATAAAGTATGTATAAAATATTGGTGGCAGATGACGATGTTGACTTGTTGGATATAGTAGAGTTATTTTTACAAAGAAGGAATTTTACTGTAGCCGCAATTTCCAGGTGGCAGGATATTTTTTCAACTGTAAACGAGTTTGATCCTGATCTTATCTTACTTGATATTTCTTTAGGAACCGCTGATGGCCGGGAAATTTGTAAGCAATTGAAAACAACAAAGCAAACTGAGAAGAAACCTGTATTGCTTTATTCCGCCTTTTTTGATGAACATACTTTACCTGATACGCTTGCTGACGGCTTTATTGAAAAGCCCTTCCAATTTAAAAATCTTGAAAATAAAATACATTCTATTTTAGGTTATAACCAAACTAATATGTCCTGATAAGTTTTATCTCTGATGATTACTTATGTTTTAAATAAAAGTTCGAATATAGTAATGTAGATTTTGAAAAAAATTATTCATGCAGCGTTATAGGATTATGCATAAGTCTTTGAAGCTTTATACCAGTTTTTGAGAAGCGAACAAAACCTCTTTCATCTTATCTACATGTTTTTGTATGTTGTCCACTTTTACTTTATAGTCATGTGCAAGTTTTGAGAATCCACGTTTTACATGATCTCCTTCAATTTTCTTTAACAGATTTCTGCGTTCTTCCATTATGCGTAAAGCTGTCCATAAAGTAGATTCAAATATTTCACCCTGCTTTATTACAAGGTCTTTCTCTGAGTAAGAGTGACCGATATGACAACGGTACCTGTCCATCTTTTCCTCCACGTCACCATCTTTATTTAGTTTCCATAATCCGCCGCCACAATCAGGGCAGGCGTAAATACTCTTCTCACCTAACTTTGCTACATTATCATAATCAACTACCACTCTTTCCGCAATTTGAGATTCTATTATTACTTCATCAGGAGCTTGTTTTTCTTCAGGTGTTGTTTGCAAAATACTCGAAATTACTTCGCCCATATCAGCAAGGGGAAGGCAATAATCTACTTCCATATTATTAAGTACAGATAGAGGCATGTCAGCATATTCTGCTTCATTTGGGTCCTGAACAATACTGATTCCTCCGCTTCTTTTTATGGCCATCATGCCGGTAGTTCCATCATCCAGCAAGCCGGTTAATATTATTCCGATAGTTCTTGTAGTATAGGCTACGGCGGCAGACCGGAACAATACATCAATTGATGGACGCCACCTGTTTTCTTCCGGGCCACGCCCAAGGATAATGCTGCCTTTTTTTACCAGCAAATGAAGATTTGGAGAAGCTATGTAAATATGATCTTTTTGTATTGACGCCTCATCAGTGGCTATCTCACATTTTAACCTGGTAAGTGGCTGAAGATGCTGCATAAGAAAGTCACTTATGCTGGTTCCTGATAAATGCATAACAATAAAAACCGCTGCATCCATTCCGGTATTTAATTGACCAACAAATTCTGATAACGCACTCATTCCGCCTGCTGATGCGCCAACTACAATAACAAATTTTGGATTACTCATTTTCGTTTTAAGATTTTTTAAGACAAATCATTGAAAGCAGTTCGGTTAAATACATTTCAAATATTTTTTTAATGCTATAAATGAATAGCATAAAATAAAATATGAAAATCATTATCAGGAAACTTTAAATTTATTTTGAGAAGAGACATTATTTAAATGCTCAGGTTCTGTTTTAAAGTGTATAATAAATTTACTGCCCTTGCCCGGCTCGCTTTCCACCATGATATATCCACCAGATGCATCCACTATCTTTTTGGCAAGATACAGGCCTATGCCGTGCCCTTCTACCATTTGGTTCAGCCTGCCATACATTTGAAAGATGGTATGAATAGCTTCTTTATCCATTCCTATACCGTTGTCTTCTACAGATAAAACCAAACCTTCCTGTTCTCTTGTTGTACGTATGTTTATAACCGGAGCCTTGTTACTGCGAAATTTTATAGCGTTCGAGATAAGATTATATAATATGCTTCTCAGGTTCTTTTTTGAAAAAAGAATTTCTTTTACTTCCAGGTTCTTATTTATTACAGCATTTGCAGCATTAATTTTATCTTCCAGACTCCACTCTATATTGCCTGTTATCTCCTCTATATCCACCATTTCCATATGCTGCATATCATTTTCTACTTTGGCAATGGTAGAGATATCGCTAATAAGTGTATAAAACTTTTTCATTGATGAATTTATCACGTGTAAAAATTTATCCACCTGCGGATCAGTTATTTTTATTTCATTCATCACATCAATGCTTAACTGGATACTGCTCAGCGGCCCTAAAAGATCATGCGAAGCAGTGTGTACAAAGTTGTCAAGGTCTGCATTTATCCGTTGCAGGCTTTGGTTCTTCTTATCAAGCTCAAGCTGTATTTTTTTAAGTGCAGTAATATCATTAAAAGTAATAATAGCGCCATTCTTTTTATCATCTGCCTGTGATATATAAGGCATCGTTACTACCTGGTACCATTTGCCGTCAAGTGTTTCTATTTCTTTATTGATAACGCTTCCTTCTACAAGCACTTTTTCAATATCTGGTATAATTGTGTCAAATTTAAGATTAGTAGAAATATGGCTGAGAGGCCGCCCAATATCGCTTTCACGCAGGTTGATCTGCTTTACAGCACCGGGAGAAAATTTCATTAACAAGAGATAATTATCAACAAATAGCTGCCCGTTAATGTTACTTCTAAAATAATTGTTCAGGTCGTCATTCACTTCCTGGAGCTCTTTATTTTTTGCCTGGTAATCAGCATTGATGGTATGCAGTTCCTCATTCACTGATTGCATTTCTTCATTGGTACTTTGCATTTCTTCATTTGCCGAAAGCAGCTCTTCGTTAAAAGACTGCATGTTCTCATTGGATGCGTCAAGTTTCTCGTAAGTGGTTTGCAGCTTTTCTTTTAATTCCTTTATTTCTTTCTCAAGGTTCATAGTGTATTGATCAAGGTATAATTTGTCATCAAACACTGTGTCTTGCTCGTGTGCTGCGGCCGGCAATTTATCTTCATTAAAAGTTACCATCAGTAATTTTTGATCTCCCTTATTTACAGGCAGCGGACTTACTGAGAGGCTTACTTTAATGAAGTCTTTACCATATTTTATTTTTATTCCGTTGAGAGTGGCTTTTTCATAAGTTTTAAAAGCCGTTGTACTTAATGTATTAAATGCCACTGCAAGCGGCTTTGGCAAAAGTTCGGCAAGGTTTAAATTAAAATTTTGCTGAAGAAGATACTTTGTTGTATCGCCATATGATTTTAAAACCTGGTTGTTTTCATCAATGCAAACTACCAGGCAATCAAGTTCGTTAATGAGGCTCACGTTAACTGTTTCAGCTAAAATATTTGTGTTTTGAGCAGCATCTTCCCTGGAATAAAATGAAGATGATCGTTTAAGATCAAGCATATCAGGTAGTGAAAAAGCATCAAAGCGTATAAGCCGCTTTTCTTCAATGTTTTTATAAATTCGCCATTTTTTATTTACCACTTCCAGGTTTGCAATTATAGGCATTGGGTTTTCGCTGGAACCCAGGAAAAGATAGCCATCTTTTTTAAGCCCGAACAGCAGCATCAGGAATATCTTTTTTTGCAAAGGCTGGGTCATATATATAAGCACATTGCGGCAGCTTATAAAGTGCATGTTGCAGTACGGCGGATTCTTCACCATGTCATGACGTGCAAAGATCACCATACGGCGCAAGTCGGCATTTATACGGTAATTGTCGCCATCTTTTGAAAAGTACTTTTCCAGCCGTTCAGCAGATACATGCTTTGTAATGCTTTGCCTGTAAAGCCCGGTACGTGCAACGTCCAGTGCAGCGGTATCAATATCTGTTGCAAATATTTTTACCTGCGTATCTCTATTAATGCCTTTCAACTGCTCACATACCAGTACAGCCATGGAGTAAGCTTCTTCACCTGTAGCGCAGCCCGCTACCCACATTTTTAATTCCTCACCTGCTGTAAGGTTTTTTAAGATGTGAGGCAGTATATTTTTTTCCAGGAAATTAAATGCTTCTTTATCACGGAAAAAGGAGGTTACACTTATAAGAAAATCTTTAGCAAGCGCCTCTACTTCGGCAGGTGTTTTTTTAAGAAATTCCAGATAGTTTTCGAGCGTTTTAAAATTTTTACTAGTTGCTCTTTTTTTAATTCTTCTAAGAATAGTGGTTTGTTTATATTCTGAAAAATCAACCGGTAACTGCTCTTTTATTAAGTCTGTAATAGCGGTACTATTTTTTTCATCATCCTTATTATCTGCTGATAATTCAATTTCTTTTTTTACATAATCTTCAATCGCATCCGGCATCAATTCAGGTTCCAATATAAAATCCACAACACCTGTGGCAATAGCATGGGCAGGCATGCTGGCGAATTCTGAAGTGTCAGGATTGCGGACAATCACCATTCCACCGGCATCTTTTATTGCCATCACACCTTCAGTACCATCTGAGCCTAACCCTGACAGAACTACTCCTATTGCCTTTACGCCGCTATCTGCCGCAAGCGATTTAAAAAATGTGTTGATGGTGAGGTGCGGCCCGTGTATTTTATCTTTATCTTCCAGGTATAATTTGCTGTCATGTATGGTCATAAACTTATCGTTTGGGATAAGGTACACTTCATTGCTTTTAACTGCCATATCATTTTCCGCTTCCTGTATTACCAGCTTGCTGTGCTTTGCTAATAGCTCTGCCATCCTGCTTTTAACATCAGGCGATAAATGCTGCACGATCACATACGAAACCCCATCTAAGGGTGTATGATCAAAAAAAGTATTTATTTCTTCCATTCCACCGGCAGATGCGCCAATGGCAATAATATGGTGTGGTGCTTCGGCTAACATAATTATTTACAATGCGATTTAGGAGTAAGAAAAAAGTTCTGATAGGGGAGAATTAGGAACTGGAAAAAAAGTAAACAAATTTACAGTTTTTTTTGAAATTGAGTAGCTATTTAATATTTCATAATGTGTGCTTATATTACTTTAGAAAAATGCAAAAATGTTTTGATCCTCTTGATGCTTTAATCATTTCGGCAGATCGTTATTAACAGTCAATGGAGTAGCTGCGGCAGCGCCATGCAATTTGAATTCGGTAACATTAGCCGGTAGCCCGATGGATTCACTTTCAAGCGCCTTTTTAATTTTTTGCATCAGCCTTCCCCGTACCTGCAGCGTGTTGCGTCTAAAATCATCTGTAGTTACCCAAAACATAACTTTTAAATTTATTGTGCCTCCCACCAATTCATCTTCTACCACAAAATTGATATGCGTGTTATCCTTTACAACTTTATCATCCTGGTTTATACATTCCATTATTACCTGTTTCGCTTTTTCAATATCGTGAGAAGCTGATACACCAACTACAAATTCGTTGCGATAAAATCCATCTTCAGTAAAATTTATTACAGGTTTTGTGAGCACGTCGGCATTTGGAATATATACATTTCGTCCATCAAATGTGGTGATTTTTGTATAACGGAATTCCATTGATTTTACTATGCCAAAAGTGGTATCTATCTGCACTGCATCTTCTACGTTGAAAGGCCGGTTAAATGCAAGGATTATTCCTGCCAGGAAGTTTTCTGCAATGTCTTTAAATGCAAAGCCCAGCACCACTGCAGAAGCGCCAAAAGTCGCCATTATTGCTCCGGCTATTCCACTAAGCCCTGCTGAATGAAGCGCAAGTAATAATATGCAAACGATCAGCACAAGCTTTACAGCCTTTGCTAAAAAATCTCCCATCAGCGCATCATGAGAGTGCCTGGTGACGCGTCTTTTAAAAATATTAGTAAGCCAGCCGGCTGCAATTACGCCAATTACTATTATTACTATAGCAAGCCCTATCCTTGGTATTGAATCAAGAAAAGCCTTATAATATTCATGCAGTTTTAATACTATTTCGTGCATACTTTAAATGATATTGGTCATAAATAATGATTGTGTTATCATTTCTATTAGCTCAAATATAGTGTTAAGCATTTTATTTTCTACATCAAATGAAGGGTCGTAAGAGGCTATGGTTAATGAGGTTATTTTCATTTTACCGGTTAGTATTTTTACCGTTTCAAATAAATCATTTTTAGTAAGCCCGTTTGTAACAGCATATGAATTGGCAGGAGCTATTGAGGGATCTAAAACATCTGCATCTACATGAAGATGAAAACTGCTGATGCCCTGTTGACTTAAATCAGAAAGTGCAGCCTGTAACGCGTTATCCTTGTGATGGTTTATTTGCTTTTCTGTTATATGAATTATTCCATTGGCAACAATAAATTCTTTTTCAAATTTGCTTACATCTCTTGCGCCTATCAATATGATATTGTTGCCTTTTATTGCAGAGCGCAAATGGTTAATGGAAAGTAAATTGTTCCAGCAATTACCTGTAAGCATTGAAAGCGCCATTCCGTCTAAAAAGCCGCTGGCAGTGGTTTCCGGCGTCTCACAATCGCCGTGTGCATCAAACCAAACAACACAAGGTTTTATCATATTCAATCCGCTTACTACACCTGCAGTGGCGCAGCAGTTGCCTGAAAGCACAACCGGAAATGAACCATTTTTTATAGAAGTCTGTACGGCAGTTTTTACAACGCTGAGAAGTTTAATGGCAGATGTAATCTCTGTTGCGAATTCTTCCTGTAAAACAATTTGTTTATGTTTTACATGATGATGGTGATTTCTCAGTTTTTCAATAATCCCAGAATTGATTAAGTGCAAAGGACCTGCACCCATGCGCTTATTAAAATGAGCACAATCGTACGAAACTGTTATTAAATCAATTGCTTTATTCATTTGTAAATGCAGAAGTATTTGCAAATTTATACATCTTAAGCCAGGCGTAGATTTTATGCCATATTCAATTCAGGTATTTAGCTCTCTCAAAATCAAATGAAGTGAATTTAAATTGTTTTACTTTAACTTTTATTAATTGGTTATATCCAAAAAATGTATTTTAGCAAATATTTTGAGAAAACTTGCTGCTATATTTTTGATCGTTTTATTTACTTTCAATCTAATTGGATACAGGGCTTTATTTTATTTTGCTCAGCAGCAATCAGATATCAAGATTGAAAAATCTCTTGATAGTAACCAGTACAATGAGGAAGATCTTATCACAATAAAAATTCCTATTTCGGTTCCATACCAAACTGAATGGAGCGACTTTGAACGTTATGATGGTGAAGTGAATTTTAATGGCAAAATTTACAAATACGTAAAGCGTAAAGTTTGTGATGGAAACCTGGTGTTGTTGTGTTTGCCCTATCATGAAAAAATGCGGTTGGAAGCTGCAAAAAATGATCTGTGTAAAAACACCAGCGACTTACAAAACCCGGGTACAAAAAAATCTGATAACTCCAAGTCAGCGTTAGGTAAAAATCTTTCAAACGAATACAATCAAAATATTAGTGATCACTATATTTTCACTTATAATGTTTTTAATAAGCAAGTGTATTTTACCGCAATTTCTCTGTTAACATCCGCTTCTCATAGTTCGCCTGAACAACCTCCGGAAATAGTATAGAGTTCTTTGCTTAAGAATGTTAAGCACTCATATTAATCGAAAAAAATAAGGAATTCTTTATAGAAGTGATAAGCATGCAAGGCATACCAGTTCTCATGTATCCTGCTTTCTTATTCGTCTCACCAATCTTATTAAAATTGCCCAATGCCATATATACCGCTCGAGGATCATCTTCCTGGTATCACAGGTTTGCTTGAATACCGCAAAGACACTGCTGCACCAATTCGTGAGCTCACGCAAATTTTATTGCGTGGCTCTTCTACCTTAACTGAAGGTGAACGTGAATTAATTGCCACTGTTGTATCAAATAAGAATGAGTGTAAGTTTTGCACTGCTGCGCATACTGCTGCAACAGATGTATTACTTAATGAAGGTGATACATCATCAAGAGTAAAAGAAAACATCATGAGTGCGCCTGTAAGTGATAAAATGAAAGCACTGTTAACTATTGCATCGCAGGTGCAGGAAAGTGGTAAAGCTGTGACAACAGTCTCAATACAAAAAGCGAAAGAGGAAGGCGCCACCGATATTGAAATTCATGACACCGTTTTAATTGCAGCATTGTTCTGTTTATACAACCGTTATGTAGATGGACTTGCAACAGTAACACCAACTGATCCGGTATTTTATCGCAGTCTTGGAGAAAGATTAAAGAATCATGGATACAATCGTTTGCCACAGGGATACGATCATTTAAAAGAGCAAACTGCATCATAATGCGAACAATTACATCAAATGCTGAACTGCCAATAGCCGCTGCCACAGCTACTTCCGGCTTTTCTTTATCAAAGAACAAGCTTGCCATAGCATTTACTGTATGTTTTATCAGTATCATGTTCAGCGGTATTGCGTCCATGCTGATGTCGGTTTATTTACCTGTTGCAGTCAAAGGATTATTGGGTAATGTAACAGATGAAAAGATGAATAATGTAGGAGCCTATATAAACTCCATCTTTATTTTTGGAAGCATGTTTGGCGGTTTTGCCTGGGGCTTTATTTGTGATAAAATTGGTCGCTCAAAAGCTGTTATCATTTCTACTGCATTATACGGTTTGTTTACCATGCTTACAGCGTTTTCGCCTTCGTGGTTTATTGTTGGCATCTATCGGTTCATCACCGGCTTTGGAGTTGGCGGGGTAATACTTACTACTAATATTTTGATTGCCGAATTATGGCCTGAGAAGAAAAGAGCAGTAGCACTCGGGATAGTGTCAGCGGCTATGCCTGTTGGATTTATTGTTGCCGGAGCAATGAATAATTTATTAGCTGATTGGCATAATGCATTTCTTACCGGCATTATTCCTTTGGCGGTTGCAGTTGTTGCTATGTTCGTGTTACCAGAATCGCAGGGTTGGAAAAACAACAGGCAAACTACTGTTAATAATATCGTTTTTAGTAATAAACTTTTTGCAACTGGCTATAAGAAAAATCTCTTAACCGGATCTATAATATTTGGCGCAATGCTCATTGGTTTATGGGCAGTTTTTTCATGGGCTCCCACATGGATACAAAGTATCACAGCCAATGATGCCAGGGCAAAGGACTTGCGTGGCTTAACCATGATGGTAATGGCTCTTTCCGGTTTAGGTGGCAGCATAATTTCGGGGTGGATTGTGAACACCATGGGTCTGCGCAAAACGATGATGATGTGCTTCGGCGCCTGCTTTATTATGACGTTTGTAGTATTTAAATTAAACACTTCTGTATCTGATGCAACATTTATAGAAATGGGTGTATTGGCTTTTTTCTTTGGTATAAGCCAGGGCGCTTTATCAGTTTACATACCGGCTTTGTTTCCTACAGTTATCAGGGCTTCGGCTACAGGCTTTTGTTTTAACATAGGCAGGCTTTTTACGGCAACGGTTGTTTTTTTTATTGGTGCTCTTGTTACTTTTTTAGGCGGATATGGCAATGCTGTATTTATTTTTTCATTTGTTTTTTTGGTAGGATTAGCAGCAACATATTTCTCGAAGGATAACAAGACTGATGTTTGAATATTATTAATAAACTTTTTAAAATGAAGCCTCTAAGCCCCTCTCCCTCGGGGGTTGGGGTGAGGTCGAAAATATGGCACATATAGATGTTGAAGAAGGAGTACCAGGTATAAGAAGCCTGGTGATGTTTAGGCCTGAAACCGGCAAGCCTTTATATGAATTAGCACAGGTTTTATTAAGAGGCGAATCGCCGCTTAGTGAAGCAGAAAGAGAATTAATAGCAGCGTATGTATCTAAGCGTAATGATACCATGTTTTGCATGATGAGCCATGCGGCCGCAGCACGGCATTTATATGGTAATAATAAAAATACAGTAGACGATGTATTAAAAGATATGCAGCACTCCAATGTAAGTGATAAGCTGAAAGCCTTGCTGCATATAGCTGGCAAGGTGCAGATACTTGGCAAAGAAGTTACGCCGGAAGATATACAGGCAGCAAAAAACCTCGGTGCAGACGACCGCGAAATTCATGATACTGTTTTAATAGCCGCAGCCTTCAGCATGTATAACCGGTATGTAGATGGCCTTGCAAGTTTTACTCCTACTGATGAAAAAGAATATGAAGAGATGGGTA
>CAXSDW010000014.1:0-40406 GCA_964236235.1 uncultured Chitinophagaceae bacterium | reverse complement strand
GATAAAGATTTTGGAAAAGGCAGTGTAATGATGATGAATGAAAGATCGCAGGAACCGCAGGAAGCAATATCTACAGGTTCTATTGGCTTGGACGTAGCGCTGGGAATCGGAGGATTGCCAAAGGGAAGAGTTGTAGAAATATATGGACCGGAATCTTCAGGTAAAACAACATTGGCAATACATGTGATTGCGGAAGCACAAAAAAAAGGTGGCATGTGCGCCTTTATTGATGCTGAACATGCCTTTGACAGCGGCTATGCTAAAAAACTTGGCGTTGACGTTGATAATCTTTTGATATCACAACCTGATTATGGAGAGCAGGGTTTAGAAATTGCGGATCGTTTAATTTTATCCGGAGCATTGGATGTAGTGGTTATAGATTCAGTTGCAGCGCTTGTGCCTAAAGGTGAACTGGAAGGTGAAATGGGCGACAGTAAAATGGGACTGCAGGCAAGATTGATGAGCCAGGCTTTAAGAAAATTAACCGCTACAATAAGTAAAACAAACAGTTGTTGCATTTTTATAAATCAGCTAAGAGAGAAGATCGGTGTTATGTTTGGTAACCCTGAAACCACTACCGGTGGCAATGCTTTAAAATTTTATTCTTCGGTACGTTTAGATATCAGGCGCATGGCGCAGATTAAAGATGGTGATGAAGCAATAGGAAACCGGGTAAAAGTAAAGGTTGTAAAAAACAAAGTAGCGCCGCCATTCCGCCAGGCAGAGTTTGATATTATTTATGGGGAAGGCATATCAAAAAAAGGAGAGATAATTGATATGGGTGTTGAATTAGGTGTAATACAAAAAAGCGGAAGCTGGTTTAGTTACGATACTACCAAACTCGGTCAGGGCAGGGATTCCGTTAAACAAATATTAGACGATAATCCTGATCTTGCTGCTGAACTGGAAGCAAAAATACGTGCTAAAATCGCTGAGCTTGCTACTGCTTAATTTTTAGTTTTGAAGATTTCAAGGGTTACAATGATTAGCAATATTTGCTATTAGCTTCCTGTGATGTTTTCACTGCACGATGTATAAAATTTGATTCGTACATGATGAGGAATTTTTCTTACCAGCCCAATCAAATCTTTAAAAGATAACATTCCTTCACATAATATTATTTCTGTTACAGCATTTTTATTGAGCACAGTTGTGATATGTTCAATACTTCCGATCGTTTGCGCCTCGTCATCTTTATTAATTTTAATTCTTCCCAGCACTTTATAATTCAAACCTGAACGTTGTATTAAATCATTTACAGCCATATATTCATCCGGTGTTCCCGCGATTAGAGTTTTATCATATTTATCATCTTCAAGTGAAATTGCAGCATCAGTTACATTCATTACTCCCCAACTTGCAAAACGTGCAGTTGCCGAAATACAAGCGCTTAAATATATAGCACCTTGTATCATAATTTTAAAAAATGTTGCCTCGCTTCCATAATGTTTTTTTACAAATATGCTCATTGCTTTATAAAATACCCGAACATAGTTAAGGCTTGTCTTTTTTGTACTTTCTCCTTTAAAATGTATGATAGTACTGTCGGCAAAATAATAATTTTTATATCCTGCCTTTTGTATTCTATAGCTCAGGTCAATATCTTCACCATACATAAAGAAAGATTCATCAAAGCCGCCAAGTTCATTAAATATCTTTTTTTTAACCATCATAAAAGCACCCGCTAATACATCTGCTTCATTGGTTTTACTTTCATCAAGATGGCCAAGATAATAACTAGCAAATAATTTAGAACGTGGAAACAAATTAGCTAATCCTGAAAGCTTAAATAATGAAGTTACCGGTGAAGGAAAAGACCTTTTACTCTCTTTTAAAAATCTTCCACTTCCGTCTATCATATGAATGCCCAAAGCGCCTGCATCTTCATGGCTTTCAAAAAATGATATACACTTTGTAAAACAATCTCCCGGTACAATTGTATCCGGATTGAGAAATAAAATATACTTCCCTTTGGCTAAAACTAATGCTAAGTTATTTGCTTTAGCAAAGCCTGTATTTTTTTCATTCCATATAAATTTAACGTCGCTGAATCTTCCCTTAAAAAATTGTTTGCTGTTATCTGTTGAATTATTATCTACAACAAAAATTTCAGCCTCAACATTTTTTACTGCCTTTGTTACAGAACACAGGCATTGTTCTAAAAAAAACTTTACATTATAATTTACTATTATTACAGATAGCTGCAGATGCTGAGTTTTATTAATAACGAAATACGAATTTTATTTGCACTATTCAAAAAATTGATTGCAGCGAATATAAGTTAATACAATTTTTAGTGGCCATCCTGTGAATATGCTTTACTTTATATTTGCAAAATGTTTAAATCAACTCTTATAAAAGCCACCAAAGCCGGCGCTGCTGAACTGCAAAGATTCTTTAATGGCACCTTCACAATTTCCAACAAAGAAGGTATAAATAACCCGGTAACCGAAGCTGACCATGCTGCTGAAAAAGCGATTATAGATATTATAAAACATGATTTTCCTGAGCATGATATTTTAAGTGAAGAAGCCGGCGAGGTGTTTATAGCAGAAGGCACAAACAGTGAATATAAATGGATTATTGATCCTATTGATGGGACAATAAATTTCGCAAACGGAATCCCCATTTGTTGTGTGAGCATAGCGCTGGAGCATAATGGTAAAATAATAATGGGAGCCGTTTACAACCCTAATTTAAATGAATTCTTTTTAGCAGAAAAAGGTTCAGGAGCTACGTTGAATGACAAACAAATTAAAGTAAGCAACAAAACAGAAGTTATATCAAGCTGCCTTGTAACAGGCTTTCCATACACTTATCTTGATACTCCAAATGGGCCTCTGCAGGTATTTGATAAACTTATAAGAAAGGGTATTCCGGTAAGACGATTAGGCAGCGCTGCAATTGATCTTTGCTGGGTAGCTGCAGGTCGTTTCGATGGTTTTTATGAACATAAATTACAGGCATGGGACAGCGCCGCAGGATTTTTGATGGTTGAAGAAGCTGGTGGTAAAGTAACTGATTTTGAAGGCAATTATTACTCACCTTACCAGCCACATTTGCTGGCAACTAATGGCAAAATCCATGATGAATTGTTGAGGTATGTGAGAGGAGAATTATGAGTTAATGTAGAATGTTCATGTGTGATGTATGATGTGTTTATAGCAGACTAATTTTTTATTACGGATGCGAATCAAATGATAAAGCTTACAAAGCAATTTGTAATTGATTGCTGTCATCTTAGTTGAAGAGAAATTGACAAATTACTTTTCTTTTTAGAATTGATTGTTGAATTCAAGGTCGATAAAAGAAATAGATTATGCTCTTTTAAAGAAGGTGGAGAAATATTAAAATAATAGTTGCATCACTAAAACTTTAAGAAAATAATACATCGTACATCAAACATCGTACATCGAAAGTAAACATGGAAAACCGTACAGAGATATCTTCACTCGGTGAGTTTGGTCTTATAGATCATCTTACAAAAAATAATGAAATAAAAAACTCGTCGACCATCTTAAGTGTGGGTGATGATGGCGCAGTTATAGATCATTCCGGCAAGCAAACGGTTATTACTACCGATATGCTGGTGGAAGGTATTCATTTTGATCTGATGTATACTCCATTAAAACATTTGGGCTATAAAAGTGTAATTGTAAATCTCAGCGACATATATGCAATGAACGCAACGCCCACTCAAATTACCATGAGCATTGCATTCAGCAACCGCTTTAGTGTAGAGGCTTTGGACGAATTTTTTGAAGGAGTTTATGCAGCCTGCGACAGGTATACGGTTGATCTTATTGGGGGCGATACTACAACTTCTCAAAAAGGATTTATTATTTGTGTTACCGCTATCGGGGAAGTGGCTCCTGATAAATATGTGACAAGAAGTGGTGCCAAAACAGGCGATCTCATTTGCGTAAGCGGCGATCTGGGCGCTGCATTTTTAGGTCTTACTCTTCTGGAAAGAGAAAAGAAAATTTTTTTAGAAACCAAAGGTGTACAACCTGATCTTGAAAACCAGGATTATATTATTAGCAGAATTTTAAAGCCTGAAGCAAGAAATGATATAATAGAATTTTTTGCCAGTCAAGAAATTTTGCCTACGTCAATGATTGATATCAGTGACGGATTGAGCAGTGAACTTTTGCATATTTGTAAACAAAGTAATACCGGCTGTGTATTGTATGAAGAAAAAATCCCTATAAATAATCTTGCAAGGCAATTTGCATATAAACTTGAGCTTGATCCAACTGCATGTGCTTTAAGTGGTGGCGAAGATTACGAATTATTATTTACCCTTTCCCAAAATGATCACGATAAAATAGTTTTGAATGAACAAATCAGTGTTGTTGGATACATTACCAATTCCGATGAGGGTAAAATACTTGTAACAAAAGGAGGCAATAAACATAATCTAACTGCGCAGGGATGGAATGCGTTTAATGAGTAACATTTCAGATTTGTTACGTATATTTGAAAAAAAGTTACGTGATATGTTTACCAAGCTTACCTTGAACATTTCTCAACCAGTAATTGAACGGGCAAAACAAACAGCCAGAAAAAAAAGAATCAGCCTCTCAAGGCTTGTGGAAAGCTTTTTAAAGGAGTTATCAGAAGACGGAAACGAGTCAATTGTTGCGTCAATTATTAAAAATGCACCTGTAAAAAAAACTAAGGTAGGCTCAGAAAAGGATACTTTGAAAAAAGCGCTTCTTAAAAAATATGGTTCCTAAAATTTTTACTGATACAAATATTATTATAGACTTTATTGAACAAAGACCGTTCGAATTAGTCTATGTTAACAAGATTTTTGAATCGGCAGAAAATAATGATATCACCATACTTGTAAGCGAGAGTGTCATTACAAATGCGTTATATATAACCCGTCTAAATGCCCAGATTTTAAAATTGCTAAATATTACTACTGTACTATGTATTGATTCAGATGCCCTAAAAACGGCTATTAGAAGTAATTTTAAAGACAAAGAAGATGGGATATTATACCATAATGCATTTAGAGGAAAGGCTGATTACTTTGTTACCAGAAATAAAAAACATTTTACTAATTATACATTTAAGCAGCTTCCGGTTATAGGCCCTAAAGAGTTATTTAATAAGATTCTTAAATAGGAAATATTTAATTTCTCACTTACTATCGCTTACCTCAATGAAATTAAAGGTTAATTTCCGGAATCTTTCAATATTATTTAAGAGCTATTTTTGCTTATCCATCTTACTTCAACTTTCAGGTTGTTCTGTCTATAAAAATTATTCTCCTGATGTAAAATATTCAAAAGAGGAATTGCAGCAGGACTTTTCGCTGATGAGAAATATCCTTGAAAAGAAGCATCCATCATTATATTGGTACACTTCAAAAGACAGCATGGATACTTATTTTGAGAAAGGATTTAATGACATTGAAGATTCAATGACGGAGCTGCAATTTGGCTGGAAGATTATTGCACCATTAACAAATAAAATTCACTGTGGCCATACAAGCTTTAGCATGAGTGCAGGCTGGGGGCATTTTATTAAAAACAAAAGAATACCCTCATTTCCCCTGCACATGAAGATTTGGGATGATACAATGGTACTTACAGTAAACCTTAACAGGAGCGATTCTACCTTAAAAAAAGGAACGCTGATAACTGCTATAAACGGAATTCGCAACCATGAAATGTTACAATATATGTTTGGCTTTTTGGCACAGGATGGCTATTCTGATAACGTAAATTTTATACGGCTAAGCCTTAATTTTCCTTACTTCCATCGCAACATTTATGGCTTATATAAAAATTATTCTGTTGATTATATAGACAGTACAGGTGCAGAAAAAAGAACAATAATACCTTATTATAATCCCGCATCTGACTCTCTTGAAAAAGATAAAAAGATGCCTCTTTTTATAAAACAAAAACATGACCGGAAGATAAAATTCAAAGACATTAGGTCGCTAAAAATTGATAGTTCCAACACAGCGGTTATAAAATTATACAGTTTTTCAAAAGGACATCTTCAGAACTTTTTCAGGCGTTCTTTTAAAAAAATTAAAAGAGCAAATACACAAAATCTTATAATTGATATCAGGAATAATGGCGGAGGTGAAATAAATAATTTCGTTTCTTTAGCCCGATATATTAAGAACACTTCTTTCAGAGTGGCTGATACTGCCGCATCTGTTGCAAAAAATTTCAGGCCTTATTCAAAATATATAAAAGCAGATATTTTTGATAAGCCGGCGTTACTTTTCTTAACAAAAAAAAGAAAGGATAACAGGTACCACTTTGGCTATTGGGAAAGACATGTTGTAAAACCAAAACAAAAAAATCATTACAATGCAAATATATATGTGCTTACTAACGGATTAACATTTTCTGCATCCGCATTATTTTGCAATGCTGTAAAAGGGCAAAGTAATGTAACATTGGTGGGTGAAGAAACAGGTGGCGGCTGGCATGGAAACTCAGGAATAATGATCCCGGATATAATCCTGCCAAATACAAAGCTGAGAATAAGATTACCATTTTTCAGGCTGGTACAATTTAATCATGTTCCTAAAACCGGTACAGGTATTTTACCTGATATTTTAGTAAAGCCAACAGTAAGTGATGTTCGAAATAATATTGATAGAAAGATGGAAGTTGTAAAAGAAATTATAGAACATAAAAACAATACTGCTCATTAACCACATTCATTATTTGTAATGTTGAGCTCTTTATCAAACATAATCAATGAAGCTTTATATCCCTTTTGTATCATGCCATAGTTATGACTCATGTTTAAAGCTTTTGCAGGATAAAGGCTTGCCATTCTAAACGCTTCGTTTACATCAACGCCAACTTTTGAGATGCAATTTTTTACTGACTGCACCATTGTTATAGCAGAGCCGCTTAGTATTTCATTTGATACATATTTATCTCCCTGCAACTCGTGAGGGTAGCCGCCTTCAGTTGTTTCTGTTACTGCATCGGTTATTAAAAACAGCCTGTGAGTCAATAATTTTTTTGCAATTTTTATTACTTCGAAATCCACATGATGACCATCTGCAATTATACTGCTCATCACTGTTGGATGCAGGATAATAGCGCCAACCAGCCCTGCTTCCCTGTGATGTAAAGAACTCATTGCATTAAAAAGATGAGTGGCAAGAAATATGCCTTTGTCAAAGCCTTTATTAGCTTCTTCAAAAGTAGCATTGCTGTGCCCTGCGGAAATAATTACACCATAAGATTGTATAATTTTTATCACTTCATCATCACACACCTCGGGTGCCAATGTTATTATTTTAATTACACCTTTGCCATATTCCAGCAGGTCGGTTACTTCTTTTATTTGTGGAGGATGAATGAGCGATTCTAAATGAGCGCCTCGTTTCATTTTATTGATCCATGGACCTTCAATATGTAAACCCAAAACACCTTCTCCTCCTGCGGCCCAATAATTATTTATAGCATCAATACATTTATAAAATACTTCATAAGTGTTTGTAGCAACAGTAGGAATAAAGTGATGAGTGCCTCCCGCAACGCAATGCTTATACATCACATCAAGTGTATCGGCTGAGGGATAAACTGAGAATAATTTTTTACCTGCGCCATAAATTTGTATATCAATAAAAGAAGGCGAAAGCAAAAACGAATGTGAGGTAATTGAAGTATTTTTTGGTAGAGAAATAATGGGCAACACATTTTCAATTACGCCATCATTTATAATCACTGCGTGATATGGAAGACAAGCCATACCTGTAAACACTTCATCCGCGGTATAAACTTTCTGCATCTTATTGTAATTTAAAATCATCCGCATCTTTCCAAAAAGGAAATCTTTCTCTTGCTTCTAATAGCTTTTGTTTCTGTAAAGTATAGGTAAATACATCTTCTTCTTTTTCTTTATGATAAATAATTTCACCCAGCGGATCAATGATAAGGCTATCACCGGAATAATAAATTTCATTGCCATCTTTTCCTACGCGGTTTACGCCAATTACGTAACATTGATTTTCAATTGCTCTTGCCTGTAATAATGTTTTCCATGCAGTGTTTCTTTTTTGAGGCCAGTTGGCTACAAAGATCAATGCGTCATATTCAAGTTTTTGTTCTTTTTGCTCCGGAGAAGAATTTAATGAAGGAGATTGCCGTGTCCATACCGGAAACCTGAGATCATAACAGATTTGCAAATTTATTTTCCAGCCTTTTACAGAAGCTATCAACCTTTTATTGCCACCGGTAAAATGTTGATCTTCCTTTGCAAATGCAAATAAATGGCGCTTATCGTAGTATCCATAATTTCCATCAGGAAGCATCCAAACCAAGCGATTAAAATATTCTCCATCTTCTTCTATAATCATGCTTCCTGTTACAATCGCTTTTTTTCTGAGGCAAATGTTTTTCATCCATTGCATAGTTGCTCCATCCATTTTCTCTGCAAGTAATTTTGTATTCATGCTGAAGCCCGTGTTAAACATTTCCGGAAGAATAATTACTTCTGTTTTCTGTTTAATGCGTTCTATTTTTTCAGAAAGTAAAGCAAGATTTGATTCTTTGTTTTCCCATGTTATGTCCGTTTGTATTATAGTTATGGTAAGAGACGACATTACTATCTAAATTATTTTTTCAAACTACCATAAACAAGTGTTTCAAATTTTCTTGCAATATCACCATGTGAGTTGGGTGATTGCTGCGTCATGATAAGACAAATAAGATGCTCTTTAGGATCAGCCCAATAAGTGGTACCAAAATATCCGCCCCATGAAAATGTACCTTCACTTCTTGAGTTTCGTGCCGCAGCTTTTGCTGATGTAATTTCAAAGCCTAAACCAAAATTATCTGTTCCGTTAAAAGTATAATCAAGCTGGGGGCTTGTCATTATCTCAACAGTTCGTGGCGATAAAATTCTATGGTTGTTATAAATACCGCCGTTCAACAGCATCTGTAAAAAAATGGCATAATCATAAGCAGTTGAAGAAAGACCTGCTCCTCCTGAAAAATAATGTTTATTCTTAACCGGGTAATCAGCATCTATTTTAAATGTATTTGCCCATTTAATAATATGATGCAGAGAATCTTCTCTATAAACGTTTGCCAAACGACTTGCTTTTGCAACAGGTACATTAAAGTAAGTGTCTTTCATACCTAAGGGCTGAAAAATTTGCTTACTTAAAAAATCTTCAAGATTTGTTCCGCTGATAACTTCTATCAAACAACCTAACAGATCTATGCTTAAACTATACTGCCATTTATCCCCGGGCTGAAACATCAATGGCAACTTTGCAAGTGTTTTCATTTTATCAAGAAGATTAGCATCTATATTACCAAGGCCAGACGAAATACCGGCTTTTGCATAAATTGCATTTGCCGCAGGTGTGCCAATGCCTGCATAGTCAATGCCTGAACTGTGCGTTAAAAGATCACGAAAAGTAATTTCCCTCTTTGACGGAACGGTGGTGTAAGTTGTATCTGTTGCATTAAATTTATCCAGCACAACTGGATTTTTAAACTCAGGAATAAAATCCGCTATAGGTTCATCAAGCAACAGTTTACCTTGTTCATAAAGTATAAGAACGCCAACGCTTGTAATGGCTTTTGTTTGTGAAGCTATACGAAAAATAGCATCGTTTTTTATAGCTTTTTTTGTATCAATATCATCATAGCCAAATCCTTTATATTGAATAAGCTGGTTGTCTTTAACGATGATAGTTACTGCGCCGGTTAACCAGTTTTTTGAAACATAATCATTTATTAAAGTATCAATCCTTTGTAACCTATTGTAATCAACTGCAGAATTCTTCTCATTGGATAATTGTATAACCTGCGCATTTAAAAAACATGGAAACAGTAAAGTGGTGACTATAACAAAGCGGATAAAACGGATACAAAGCAATTTGATCTGCATATAATATTTTGTTGAAAGATAGTAATAAAATTATCTGGCAACATTACTGTTTACAGTAAAGTTTGAACGCATTAAAAAGATTTATTTTGTGCAACACCCATCGTTCATGCATAAAAATTTAAATAAGTGATTACTGCTAAATTTGCCAGTCAGGATTTAAAATATTATATGACCGGTAGCCACGAATATTATATGCAGCAGGCTTTAAAAGAAGCTCAAAAAGCTTATGACGAAGATGAAGTGCCGATAGGCGCAGTGATTGTGATGCAGGATAAGATCATTGCCCGTGCATATAACCAGGTAGAAAAGCTGAATGACGCTACTGCTCATGCGGAAATTATTGCACTTACCTCGGCATTCAATTTTTTGGGTGCAAAGTATTTACCAGAGGCAACGTTGTACGTAACAATTGAGCCATGTATAATGTGTGCAGGAGCTTTGTACTGGAGTAAAATAAGTAAAGTTGTTTACGGAGCTAATGATGAAAAGCATGGTTTTAAAAGACTATTTTCTATACCATCAAACAAAGAACCTCAAAGTTTGTTGCATCCCAAAACCCAAATAATAAGCGGTGTTTGCAATGAAGAATGTGGCAGGCTGATAAAGCAATTTTTTAAAGTAAGAAGATAATGTTTTCGTGATAAGGAATTTATTAGATGAACTATTAGTAAATAATATTTTCCTGAGTAAATTTGCAAACATTTATTTATAACCCTAAAATTAATATTATGGCATTTACAGTTCCGGCTCTTCCATACGCTTATGAAGCATTGGAGCCACATATAGATAAGGAAACTATGCACTTTCATCATGATAAGCATCACCAGGCATATGTAGATAATTTAAATAAAGCAATAGCTGGTACTGACAATGAAAATAAAAGCATAGAAGAATTGGTAAAGAATGCCGGAAGCATCAGCCCGGCAGTACGCAACAATGGTGGCGGGCACTGGAACCACAGCTTTTTTTGGGAAATTCTTGCGCCAAATGCCGGTGGTAAACCAGAAGGTAAATTAGCCGATGCCATTAATGAAGAATTCGGATCATTTGATACATTTAAAGAAAAGTTTAATACTGCAGGTACTACTCGTTTTGGAAGCGGATGGGCCTGGCTGATAAAGCAGGATGGTAAATTGATTATAGCATCAACGCCTAACCAGGATAATCCTTTGATGGATGTTGCTGAAGTTAAAGGCACTCCTGTATTGGGTTGTGACGTGTGGGAGCATGCATATTATTTAAAATATCAAAACAAGCGCCCTGATTATTTAAATGCTTTTTGGAATGTTGTTAATTGGAAAAAAGCAGCAGAACTTTTTGAACGCTAATCCCTAAAAAAATTGCGATGGCCTTCTTAATCCTCAGTAATATTATTGAGGATTTTTTATTCCCCTTGGCAATAGAATTTTTATGGAACCGGATCGTGGCCATGTCCGCCCCAGGGATTACATCTTGCAATTCTTTTTGCAGTAAGCCATATTCCTTTTAGAGGGCCATATTTTTTAAGCGCTTCAATAGCATATTGCGAACACGTTGGTGTAAAACGGCAAGATGCACCAAGCCATGGAGATATAAGCCATTGGTATAATTTTATAAGCGCTATAAAAGGAAAGCTAAGAACCTGTGTCATCTTTTTCATTGGCAACTTTTTCTAATCTTTTTAATGCGACACTTATTTTCCCCATAACATCAGCATACGTTGGTAATGCATTTCCTACATAAATAAAAAATACAGAAAGATGCCCGTTGTTTGCTTGTAATACGTTTTTCAACCCGTTTTTTTGCAGGCGAAAACCTTCTCTCATTAACCTCTTGATACGGTTTCTATCTGTTGCCTTTTTAAAATATTTTTTGCTGACACCGAAGCCACCTTTCAAAAATGAGTTTTTAAAAAAGGCATTTTTATATAATATCTTAAATGGAAAAACATAGAATGAGTTACCATCTTCAAACAATTGCTGAATAAGCTTAGTTCCTTTAAGCCTGTCTTGTTGCTGTAAAGTAAATTTTTGTTTTATTTTTTGAAGCAAATATCTTACTAATTTTTAAGTAAGATATACGGAATAAAAAAGCCTCTGAAAAGAGGCTGCATTATAAATAATGTTTTTACAATCACTTTTTATCACCACGTTCATCAGAAACCGTGAGCTTATGCCGGCCCTTTGCACGGCGGCTGGATAACACTTTGCGGCCATTGGCAGTTTCCATACGCTTACGAAAACCATGTACACTTTTACGACGGCGCTTATGAGGCTGATACGTTCTTTTTTTTCCTGGCATTGTTTAAAGTTCCTTTACAAAATAAATAATATAGTTTCTGTTTCTGTAAGGGCACCATCCCCTGCAGCTTGTGAAAGGACGGCAAAGGTAATAGAAAATTTTAAATTTTAAGAGACAGTTTATCGGAAATAGAACTTAAATCAACATGTATGGATTTAGAAGAAGTCCCAAAAAAATTCAAAGTATGATCATCAAAATCTTTAGCCGAATCTGTTGTACACAATGTGATAGTTGCATTCTTACTGCAAAGTTCTGCCATAACAGGATGACGAATAAAATATTCAGAGAGACTATCAGCAACAATCTTACCTTGTGATATTATCTGAATATTTGAAGAAACGAATTTTTTAATGGAATTAATCATCAAAGGATAATGTGTACAGGCAAGCAAAATTGTATCTATGCCGGGTGATTTAAGCAATAACGTTTTAATGTACTCCTCTACAAAATAATATGCACCCGGAGTTTCATGCTCATTGTTTTCAACTAATGGAACCCACATAGGACATGCCTGTTGAAAAACTTTTATCTCAGGATAAATTTTATTTATTTCTATTGGATAAGAATTTGATTGCACGGTTCCGGTAGTTCCCAAAACACCGATACAATTTGTTTTCGTAAAATTTCCTATCACTTCAGCTGAAGGTCTTATTACACCAAGCACACGTTTTACAGAATCAATTAATGGCAGATCATTTTGCTGTATAGTTCGTAAAGCCTTTGCTGATGCAGTGTTGCAGGCAAGTATTATCAAAGAACAACCTTGCTCAAAAAACCATTTTACGCATTCTAAAGTATATTGGTAAACTGTTTGGTAACTTCTTGTTCCATAGGGAGCACGGGCATTATCTCCAAGGTACAGATAATCATATTGAGGTAATTTATTTACCAGTTCTTTTAAAACAGTTAAGCCACCATAGCCGGAATCAAAAACGCCTATTGGTTTACCTGTCATCTTCATACGCCAAAAATAAACAAGCCATCTGTAAAGGATGGCTTGATAAATATTTAAATAAAAAGTTTATTTTCTTGCGGGAGTCGCTGGTCGTGTACCCTGATTTTGATCCTGAGCCGAACGCTCTCTTACACCTAATTTTCTTCTTACGAGCGGTCCTATATCATCGGAAGGAGGCATAACCAAAAGGGCTTCTCTTGGTAATACATATGCATATCCATTTTCTTTAGCCACTTCCTGAATTGCAGCCTGCAGCTTTTTTTGAATTGGCAGCGACAATTCCTGGCGCTTTTGTTCAAACAGATTTTGAATTCTTTGGTCTTCACCGCTGAGCTCCTGTACCTTAGTTTGAAGATCTTTTCTCTTTACTTCTTTCAGGCTTGCAGTCATGGTGGCCGAGTCTTTATAAAACCTTGACACCGCATCATTCAGTTCAGCCTGCTTATCCTGTGCATTTTGGTATAATGACTGCTGGTATTGGTTTAACTGTGTATCAATCTTTGCAGCTTCAGGCATTATAGCAATAATTTCATCGGCGCTTAAATAGCCGATTTTTTGAGCCTGCGAAATATTTGAAAAGCCTAAAGTGCCTGTAATAATTAAGGCAATCGTAATGAATTGTTTCATTTTTGTTTAACTGATTTTGATTTATTTATAGTATTTATTTGTTGCGATAAGGATGCTTGTGCTGATTCATTTAACAACTTATTTAACACCCAGCTCTTTCAATACATCATCACTCTTATCCAATTTTGGGTCGGCAAAGATAACCGTAATTCCTTCACTTTTATCTAAAATAAAATCGTAGAGTTTTGCTGTTGCTAATTTTTGCACTGCATTGTATACTTTATCCTGGATAGGTTTTATTAATTCCTGTCTCTTTTTAAATATATCTCCTTCAAAACCAAATCTCTTTTTTTGAAGATCGCGTACTTCTTTTTCCCTGTTGAATAATTCATCTTCTCTTTTTTTCTTTAAATCATCGCTAAGCATTACCTGTTCTGCATCATAATCTTTATACATCTTATCTAAGTCTGCTGATTTTTTATCAATTTCCTGTTGCCATTGTGCGCTAAAGTCGTTAAGCTTTTGCTGAGCAGTTTTATAATCAGTTAGTTTTTCTAAAATATATTTTGAATCAATTACAGCATAGCGCTGGGCAAATGTTGTAAACATACATCCCGCTGCAAACAGTGCGGATAAAAAAAATTTCTTAATCATTTTTATTAATTTTTATTCAGGCTCCTGGCCAAGCATAAAGGTAAATTTACCCGCGGATTTAAGCCCGTTTCCCGGTGTTATTCTATCTAAGCCAATGCCATAATCAAAGCCAAGTAAACCAAACATCGGCAGAAAGAAACGCATACCAACACCAACAGACCGGCGCAGCTTAAAAGGATTATAATCCTGAAATTTATACCAGCCGTTTGCTGCTTCAAAAAATGTAAGCCCATAAATAGTACTGCTGGCGCTGGTACTAAACGGATACCGTAACTCTAAAGTGTACTTATTAAAAATAGTAAAAAACTGGCTTGCGGTTGTTTGATCGGGATTTATTTTAGGATCTGAATTATCATAAACCGGGTAACCACGATGTGCAATAATATCATATCCTAATAATGCAAAGTTATTGCTCAGACCTGCATCTCCCAATTGAAAACGCTCAAATGGCGATATCTCAGTTTTATTTGTATACCGGCCAATAAACCCATACTTCGCGGCAGCCTTTAAAATAAATTGCTTGTTCTTATCAGTGCCATGTGCAGTACCGATTGGAACGTACCATTCTGCATTAAAACGTTCTTTATGGAATTCAACAAATTTATATTTTGAATTTGCATTATCATAATAAGATGCATCTCTGAACAATGAATATGGTGGCGTAAACTGGCCGCTTAAAGAAAAGTTTGAACCTCCTGTAGGAAATATAGGATTTGGCCCGGCAGAACTTCTTGCAAGCGTAATCTTTAAACTAATATTAGTAGAATTTCCATTTGTAAG
Source organism: uncultured Chitinophagaceae bacterium (assembly GCA_964236235.1). GTDB lineage: Bacteria > Bacteroidota > Bacteroidia > Chitinophagales > Chitinophagaceae > Ginsengibacter. The sequence goes on along the minus strand of CAXSDW010000014.1, from coordinate 25,273 downwards.
ACCGGGAAAAATATTATAATTCTTTAATTTATATTGCTGAAGATCTAAACCATATACCAATGAAAAGTAATCATCAGGCCACTTTAATGTCTTGCCTAAAGAAATACCAAAGCCGGTTGTTTTAATGTATGAAGAGTCAGCATATACTCTTGAATACTGATACGTTAACGGATTATAAGCATTTGAATATTTTGTATCATAATAACTTATTGTGAATGAATTGCGCTTTTTTCCGCCAAGCCATGGCTCGGTAAAAGAAAAATTATAGGAACGATAAGCTTTGCCATTACTTTGAACACGCATACTTAATTTTTGACCATCACCTGTAGGCAAAGGAGACCATGCTGTTTTTGAAAAAATCCTGTTTATTGAAAAATTATTAAACGTTACTCCAAGCGTTCCTGTTAAACCAATACCTCCGCCAAACCCTGCAGAAAGCTCAAGCTGGTCTGATGATTTTTCTTCTAATCCCCAGGTAATATCTACTGTGCCATTTTCACGGTTTGGTACTACAGCCGGGTTTATTTTTTCAGGATTGAAAAACCCCAATTGTGAAAGTTCTCTTTGTGTACGGATAAGATCTGACTTGCTGAATTTTTCACCGGGAACAGTACGCAGCTCTCTGCGGATAACATAATCTTTTGTTTTATCATTACCGGTTATATCTACTTTTCCTATCGTAGCTTGCGGGCCTTCTACAATACGTATTTCATGATCAATTGTATCATTGTACACCGCTGTTTCTACAGCATCAATTCCAAAAAATAAATACCCGTCATCCTGGTATAAACTGCTTATATCTCCACCTTCCTGCGAAGGTTGCTTACCTAATTTTTTATTAAGGGTTTCAATATTATATGTATCGCCTTTTTTTATTCCTAACAAAACACTCAAAAGAGAATCAGAATATTTTGTGTTGCCTCTCCAGGTAATGTTACCAAAATAATATTTACTTCCTTCATTTAATTTAATAGCAACATTTATATTTCCGTCCTTATTATAATACTGCGTGTCGGCAACAATCGTAGCATCTCTAAAACCTAAAGAATTGTAATAACCAAGCAGCTTATCTTTATCTTCCTCATATTTTTTATCATTAAACTTTGATGAGCTAAGCTTAAACCGAAAATAAGGATCCAATACTTCCTTTGTTTTTGTTGGTGATAAATACCCGTTCTCCTGTATGTATTCTTTAAAATTCAGGTTGGTACTTGTATTATTATAAGGATTTACATCTGCAGGAGGATGAAGCGTTAACCGTGTCATTTCTTTAGTGCCCTTCATTTGCTTTTTCAGTTGCCCGTCCGGCACATTATCATTACCGGCAAAATTGATATCGTTAATTTTTACTTTGCCTTTTTTATCAATTATAAAAGTGAGCAATGTGGCATTTGGAGCAGCATTATCTTTAACTTCTATGACATTTATATTTATATTCCTGTATCCTTTATCTACATAAAATTTCTTTATATTATCTACTGCCGATCTTTTCATATTTTCGGTTACTACTCTGCCTTTCACCAGGCCTGTCTTTTTTGTAAGATCTTCAGTTTCACCCTTCTTAATGCCTTTAAACTTAAAACTTGAAAGTCTTGGTCGCTCAGTTATATTTATTTCAACTGACAAATTTTTATCTACAAGTTTGGTAAAGTAAACTTCCACATTTGAGATAAGGTTTTGTTTCCACAAATTAGTGATAGCCCTGCTAAAATTATCGGCGCCGGGTATCATTACTTTATCGCCAACCGCAAGCCCGGAAATAGATATTATTAAGTTTTGATCGAAAGATTGGGTGCCGGTAACTTTAATATCGGAAATTATATATTCCTTAGGCGTTTTAGCATTAAATATTTGATCCAGATCTACATTAGCAGAAACCGGCGAAGTTGTGTCTGAAGTGATCTGGGCAATTGCTATAGTCCTGGTAAATAAAGCGATGCCAATGAGAAAAAAGGCCTTGTAAACTTTGAGCATCAATTCATTTTTAATCAGCGGGCAAGTTAGTTTCAATTATTAAAAGTATTTGTTAAATAGTGCCTGGTAATAGTAAGGAGAATGTATATTTTGAATATAAATCTTAATAGATTATTTAATTCCTTTATAAAGACTTTGCTGTTTCATTTTTTATTTGCTGCCCGGTTTTGCCAAACCTTCTTTCCCTGCCCTGGTAATCAATTATAGCCTGGTATAAATTTTCTTTTCTGAAATCGGGCCATAAAGTATCCGTAAAATACAATTCAGCATAAGCGATCTGGTATAATAAAAAATTACTTACACGATATTCGCCTCCCGTTCTTATCATTAATTCAGGGTCAGGAAATTTTCCGGTACACAAAAATTGTTGCCATGTGTGTTGGGTAATTTCTGCAGGCTCAAGTTTTCCGGCTTGTACGTCGTAAGCAATTTGTTGCATTGCACTTGTTAGCTCCCAGCGGCTGCTATAGCTCAAAGCCATTACCAGGTTAAGGCCGGTGTTGTTTTGTGTTTCCATCAAGGCTTCATTCAATTCTTTTTTGGCAGAGTCTGGAAACATTTCAATGTTTCCTATCAAATGCAGTTTAATGTTATTTTTATTAAGTGTTGGTACTTCCTGCCTGATAGTTTCTACAAGCAATTCCATAAGGCCGCTTACTTCATACTCAGGCCTGTCCCAGTTCTCAGTACTAAATGCATATAAGGTAAGATATTCTATATTCAACTCTGCGCAGCCTTCAACGATATTTCGTACACTTTCCACACCATGATAATGTCCAAAAAGCCTGTCATTTCCTTTTTCAACAGCCCATCTTCCGTTACCATCCATAATTATTGCGATATGGCGTGGCAATTTTTCAATATCTATTTTTTCTTTCAGGCTCATTATCTTTTTAAACATCAAAGTCAGGCTTAGCCTGACTGAAACAAATGTAATAAATATATTGATAATGCAACTGAACGAAAAATACTTCTCTTTTAAATAGTTTTTGAAGTCTCTAATCGGTGAGAACACCAAAGATTTTTGATTTTCCTTAATTAAAAACTAAAAGCTTTTTAAAACAAATTAAAACTATTTGGCAGTGGGGCAACGTGATGAACTGAGGTTATATGAAATACCGATTTCTGCAATAATATATTGATCTTTTTGTTTACTCCATCCTCTTTGCCGGCCTTCAACACCAATAGCCTCGCCGGTTTCAAACGAGCGATCCTGTAAAATAGCAGCTATAGAAGATTGCCCGTTGGGAGAAGGAAACTTATCAATGCCTATATATGTTGTGCTTACATCATCAAGATAATCAGTATTGGTAAAGCGATGTGTAACTTCAATAGAAAAATTAAGATTTGGTGTAATATTATATTTGATACCGGCACCAATAGGAAAACAAACGGCCATTGTACCATATGCTTTTCTGTCTTTATAAAACGTTTCGCCTTCTGTATTTAACGGCCGCAAATAATTTTTTGTACCATTATAATAAGCATAAGGATCGTAACTGAATATACCTACACCAAATGTGATATATGGCGTAAACCTGTGATCACGATCATTGGGAATAAATTTAAAAAAATTAAAATCTCCCTGGAGCGCCAGCTCAAATATATTAGTATTAAAACTTAAGTTTCTTCTTTGCTGGTATTCATTTTTGCTATAAATATCACTATAACCCAATTGCGCAAAATGTGCGGCAACTCTCAGGCCTGTATAATTTGAAAATTGTTTTCTGAAAAAAATCCCAAAGGCAGGCTTAGGACGATTAATAGCAGCACGGTTATTTAAATCACCAAAGTAGTGCGCAACTCCGGCAGTTATCCCAAATTCGCCTTCCTGCACGTATTGTTCCTGCGCAAAAGCTTTATCAATATTTATGTAAAAAAATGCTGCTAAAAGAAAGACAATAGATTTTTTCATGCTATTTGCAAAGTAAGTAAATGTTGATAGAAACGTAAAAAGCAAAGTTTTATTCTGCGTGGATAAATAAGATTTAACAGCGCTTATACTTTTACTCTGGTTAATTTCTTTTATCAAGTCCCCAGGATAATTTGTTGCGTATGGTTTGTAAGAAATTATTTTCATTTAACCTGACAAGGTTCATACTAAAAGATTCTTTTTTTACTGCTAATTGTACTTCTTTATCTAAGAACTCTCTGCGGCTATCGAGTGTGCATAAAAAGCCATCAGTTCTGCCTTCTATCTCAAAGGAAATAATATTATCATCGGGAACAATTATCGGTCTTATATTTAAATTATGCGGAGATACCGGCGTGATTACAAAGCTTGCTGAATCAGGAAAAATTACAGGCCCGTTGCAGCTTAAAGAATAACCTGTGGAGCCGGTTGGCGTTGCTACAATTAAGCCATCAGCCCAATAAGTGTTTAAAAATTCGCCATTAAGATAAGTATGAATTTTAATCATTGGCGAAGTATCTTTCTTATGAATAGTTAATTCATTTAGTGCATAAGGGACTTTTCCAAATAAAGGAATGTTGGCATCAAGGTGAAGAAGTGTTCGCTTATCAAGCACATAAGTTCTGTTAACTAATGCATTTACGGCGCTGTGCAATTCATCTTTACCAATGCTTGCTAAAAAACCAAGCCTTCCGTAATTAATACCTAACACAGGTATTTCCTTGTCCTGTACAAGTGTTACTGTATCTAATAAAGTGCCATCGCCGCCGAGGCTTATCATGCACTCAATATCTTCATCAAGATCTTCGGCGCAATTAAAAGTGAAGTATTTACCGGGAAGCTTTATGGCAGAATAAAACTGGTTAAAAAAATCCTGGAAAATAACCGGCGTAATATTAAAAGCGGCTAATTCATCCAATAACAATTTTATATCATTATGCTTGGCAGCTTCTAAACCGCGGCTGTATATAGCTATTTGCATAGTTGTTGTAAATGTAAGTTATGATACTTAAAATCCTGATCTGTTATTTACAGCTAACCGGTTTTCTCCTAACTGGTTTATGCTGTAATCAAATCGTATACGAATATCATATAAGGTGAGAATATCAATTCCTAATCCTCCTGTATATAGCAACTTATTATTAAGCCTGGTAATGGGAAGTTCTCTGCTGTACACATATCCAAAATCAGTAAAGGCTTTTGCAAAAACTTTAAAGGGAATTTTACGATAGGTTTTTGATTTGAAAAATGTTGGAATAGTAAAATTTATAATTTCTCTTTTCAGATTGAACTTTGCCGTGCTATAAGCAACACCATCAATATTAAAATAATCATAACCTCTTAAATATGCATTATTATCGCCCAATGCTCTTTGATTAATAAATGGCTGATCAAATGGTAATTTTATTTTGCCTGTAGCCTGCACACTTGCGTACCATTTTTTTCCTAAAGCAATATACCTGTCATATTCGCCTTCAATGGAAAACATATTTATACCTCCCTTTAAACCCAATCCACGCTTTTGAAAAGCTACATAACCAGATACGCCTGTTAAAGGATATAAAATATTATTAACGTTAGTATATCTTATAGTATAACCCAAATCAATAACGCCTTGCCTTGTAGACTTGCTATTAAAATAACGCGGATTAAGATTATTGGTTATTATAGAATCAGAAACAGAAACATTGGTATAGCCGGCGCTAAATATCTGGCTTTTTCTTATCGCTTTTCGTATAATATAACCGCCGAAAATATTCCAGCTGTTTCTCACAAAACCTCCGTTTTTATAATACTCAAAGTTGTTATCATAATTTGTTTTAAAAGCTATTTCTCTTGTTTGAGAAAAGCCGGCGCCTATATAATAACCTGCTGTTAATTTCGGATTGGAATAGGGCGAACCATAGTATGCTGAAATGTTCCTGGTATATCCGTTGGTGATTGATAACCGCAACAGATCTTTGCGGCCCGAGAGATTATTATCAACGAAATTTATCCCATAGTTAACCCTGGTAAGACTTCCCTTATATTTTACAAGCCACTCATCAAATGATCTGTCAACCAACTGAAATTGGGGAACAGGAAAAATATAAAACTTTTCTTTCACCGATACGATAACATCAAACTGGAATGCATTCAAAATAAACGGTTCCACTTTTACTGTTACAAACAAAAGTGTGTTATATATATTTTGCCTGGTAACTTCCAGTTTCTTTGTAAGATTAATTATTAATATTGAATCACCAGGTTTGATGACCATCTCTCTTATTATAATATACTCTTTGGTTTTTTTATTACCGGTTATTACAATATTTCTAACCTTAAGCCACTTTAACCGGGGATTAATAGTGTCTGTTTGCGGAGGTGGTAAGTTATCGCCGGGCACACTTTTTTGGGCAATTGAAGAGAAGTTCACACATAAAATTATTAGTATTAATATAAACTTACAAGCAACAATCGTAGGGTGTTTTTTAGATTTCAAAAAAATTATATTTACTAAATTTCCGGGTATTACAGGAATGTAAATTTAACCGATTTTTGCAGGAGTAAACGCATCAGATATCAAGATAATTCATCAGGTGGCGATAATTGCTTTGGATGTCACTCTCAAACTTTTCATCACCAAAGTAATAAATGATATCATATTCGTATCTTTCAAATGAAGCTATTATGGTTGATAGTTCTTTTTTGTTTATATTAATAGTTACACGAAGTAAACCTGTTTCCGGCTGAAGTGTTGTATTTAAATGAAGTATTGTAGCTTCATTACTTTCAATAATCCTGCTTATTTCAGAGATTATAAATTGGCTTCTTTCCATCTCTAATACAATCATTCCTCCACCTTCCTGTGAGCCGGAAAAATAACCTAATGTTCCTAATAAAGTTTGCGCTGAAATTGTACCAATAAGTTCCCCATCAAAATTTATTACGGGCACAATGTTAGTTTGGTATCTATTACTGATATTAACTGCCTGTAAAAAATGATCGTTCTCCCTGGCGGCTGCAAAAATTAATTCACCCTGCAAATCTTCAAGAAATGTAGTTTTATTGTGTACACCTAATAAGTCTTTTTCGCTGATAAGACCTAAAAATTTTTCTTCTGAAACTACAGGGATATGGCTTACTTTAAAGTCGCTTACAAGCTGCAAAGCCCTGGCAACAGTATCATGTAAATGCAGCTGCGGGATAGAAGTATTATTTAATTCAAGCGCTAACAATTATTATATAAATTTTGCAATAAAGGTAAATGCCTTTACCATATAAAGAATAGACATATAAATCTACAGAACTGTTGCAGCAGGAATATTTATTTTAGATAAAAAGCCGTTTAATATCCTGTTAAATTCTGCCGGTACTTCCATCATGGGCGCATGGCCGCACTTATCAATAAAATGGAGCTCGCTATTGGGGATTAATTTATTAAATTCTTTGGCAACAAAGGGAGGAGTTATGGTATCATTATTTCCCCATATTAAACAGGTAGGTTGCTTAATATTTTTTAATTCTTCACCAAGATTGTTGCGTATGGCCGATTTTGCAAGCGCTATAATTTTTATTACTTTAACCCGGTTATTGGTAATTTCAAAACATTCATTTACCAGTTCCTCAGTTGCCATTGCGGGATCATAAAAAGTAAGCTGCGTTTTTTTACGGATGTATTCTTTATCGCCACGCTTGGGATAGCTGTCACCCATGCCATTTTCAAAAAGCCCGGAGCTGCCGGTTAATGTTAAAGATTTAATTCTTTCAGGATGCTTTAAAATATACACAAGTGCCACATGGCCGCCCAGCGAATTTCCTAATAAGTGGATGTGATTATAATCCCTTGCTTCAATAAAGCGATTAACAAATTTCTTTAATCCGCCAACAGATGTATGCAAAAGGTCTAACTCAAAAAGTGGTAACATTGGTACAACTACTTTGTAGCTGCTTACAAAATAATTTATTAAATGCTGAAAGTTGCTTAATGCCCCAAACAAGCCATGAAGTAAAAGCAATGGCTCGCCTTCACCTTCTTCAATGAATTTAAATTTACCGTCCTGTTTTATTTCGTAATTCATTTATACCAAAATCGCCTTTACAAAAATAGGCAGCCTATTTCTGTACTAAAAATAAATGTTTCTGTGCAAACTAAATTAATATTCAAATAAGCTAACAATTTATTAAGCTGCCCTTTTTGCCAGGCTGGCAAAAAAGGCTTGTAAATCGGCAAACATATCTTTAAAAAAAGGAATTATTTTACCGAGATTGTCAATCACCTTCGGGCCCCATGGAGCTACATATAAATATACTTTTGAACCCGCTATTGTCTGCGGTGATATCAACATTATTTTACTGGCATAAAACAAAAAGATACTAAAAATTATAGTGTAAAGCCCAATATATAAAACCATTCCCCCAATACTATCGAGCCAGCCAAGCATTGCAAATTGCAGTGTTTTTTTTATCAATCTTGCTACCAGGCCAACTATTAATATCACTACTAACAACACTAAAATAAATGACAAAAGCGGAAGCCATTTAGTAGCCGCAACTACGCTGTCTTTTAAATAATTAGCTACCACAACAGAAAGTTTTAACGCTGCTGCCAAACCAATCATTATAGTAAGAAAAGAAAAAATGCCTAAGATTAAACCTTTGCTTAAACCTCTGAAAACGGCCAGGATTAAAACAATTATAAAAGCGATATCAATAAACATAGATTACTCTAATTTAAAAAAAACCTTGTTAACTACTACATTATTCTTCACGCAGAAGGCGACGCAAGCAATTCTTTTACAATGTTGGAAATCGTTTTACCATCTGCTTTGCCTGCCAGTTGTTTGTTGGCAATGCCAATGATTTTCCCCATATCTGAAGAAGAAGCATTATTATCTTTTACAATTTGTGCGATGATGGTTTTAAGCTCGGCGGCATCTAACTGCTTAGGAAGAAATTTTTCAATTATTTCAATCTCTTCTTTTTCTTTAATGGCCAGATCGTCACGGTTTTGCTGCACAAATATTGCCAGTGAATCTCTTCTTTGCTTAACCAGCTTTTGCAGCAGTTTTACTTCATCATCTTCCTTAATTACCCCGCCTGCACCTTCAGCCGTTTTTGCATTTATTATAGCAGCTTTTATTGCCCGTAATGAACGCATAGATTTTTCGTCTTTGGCTAACATTGCGGTTTTAAGTTGGGCCATTACATTCTCTTCTAAAGACATTATTTAAAATTTTAATTGCTTTAAGTAATTATCCATTTACCTGTTCTTTCATTTGCAGTTCCCTGAATTTCTTTTGAAATCCGATTGCAAAATTCTTAATCTCATCACTTAGTTCTTTTTGTTGCGTAGCTCTTTTAAATGTGTCAGCCATTGTAAAAAACATTTGATAATAAAAGTCGGCCATTTCATCTACCATCATATCTTTTGTCCAAAGATCAATTCTCAAAGCCGTTTTATCAGCGCCATCCCAAAAAGCGATACACATTGCTTTTGCCTTTTGCGCCATATCTGTATTGTTGTCACTTGCACTCCAGCTTATTTGTTCAGGTATTTTATTTGGATCAAGAAGCACATCTATTTTTATGGTTGATTGATTCATAATTTTATTTCAAAGATATATAAGCTTATTTCTTTTCAAAATAATTGGTACCTGCCTGATTTTAAAATGCTTTGCCAAAGTAAATTACTTGTTTCTTCCCAATTAAAATTTTGTAGCTGAACATTGCTTTTTTCTATGAGACTTTGCCTTAATATTTCATCCTTAAAAATGAGCATAAGTTTTTCGCTAATATCTTTCGGCTCATCAGGATTTACGTATAATACAGCACCAGCGCATATTTCAGGTATTGAAGCTGTGTTGCAGGTAATAAGCGGAACATTGTAACTCATTGTGCGGAGTGTGCTAATTACGGTGTAGTCACACAAAGGAAAATATAAGATTGCATACGCTGCCCGGAAAACTTTTTCTAATTCTTGCTTTAGTAAATTATCAATAATTATTACTTCATTTCTATATTTAAACGATTTAAGACTTTTAAAAATGTCATTATTGTATACATTGTTTTCCACAATTAATAATTGCATACTGCTCTTTTGCCATTTCTTAAATTGAGAAAACGCTTTAAGCAAATTCATTATAATTTCCTGTTGTGAATCATTAGCATTAAAAATAAAATATTCGTTCCCTGATGCATATTGAGCTTTAATTCTTTCTCTTTCTTCCGGGTTAACCGGAGAAGAAATATTGCTTATACCATTATATACAACATCAATATTTTCCTCATCAATTTTATATTGCCGGATAATAAATTTTTTTGAGAACTGAGAATTTGTTACGATCAATTTAGCCTTGTTCAAAAACTGAGGCATAAATCTTTTATATAAAAATGAATTGCGTTTTTTTATAAAATCTTTATTAGATAAACAGGTAACATGATGCACAATAAAGCATTGCGGAATCTTTGTAAATAACGAACAAAATCCATCAGCATTTATAAAAATATCTGCTTTATATTTTTTTAAAAGTGAGCCAATTTTTTTCTTATAAATGATGCCGGAAAATGCGCCGGAGTTGAATCCTGACTTTACAATAACTGAAAACGCATTTGCCCCAAAATCAAAAGAAGGATCTAAATCAAGGTTGGAGAAAAAGATAAATGTATGCTGTTGCTGCTGTTTAATTATTCTTTTGAAGCATTGGTAAATAAACGATGAATATTCTTTTTGATACGCCTTAAAAAAATATTTTGTGTTAACGGCTATTACCATGGGTAAATCAGTTGTCAGAAGTCAGTTTAGTTGACAGTTGACAGTTTTGAATTTGTAATTGCCTAATAATATGTAAGCTTTGAAAGTGGGCATAAAATAAACGTATTGAAAACCTGTTAACTGTTAACTGTCAACTGCCAACTATTTCAGCACTTTCATTTTAACGGTTTCAATCCTTGTATCGCTTACGTTTAAAATATCAAATTCATAATCATCAATTATAATGCGTTCTTTTTGTTTTGGTATGTGTTCGTGCTGGCTGATAATGTAACCTGAAAGTGTACCTGTCTCGTCATTATTTCTAAAGCTCAAATCATACTTGTCGGTAATATAATCAAGCTCTAATCTTCCGCTAAAAATGTATTCATTTGCAGAAAGTTGCTTCTCCACAAGATCTTCTGTAGAATCATATTCATCTTTTATATCACCAAAAATTTCTTCTAAAAGATCTTCCATTGTTACAATGCCCGCAGTTCCGCCAAACTCGTCTACCACCCATGCAATACTTTTGCGCTCTTTACTAAACTTACTTATTAAATCAGTGGCGCTCATGCTTTCCGGTATTGTTGGTATTGGCAATAATATCGAACCTATACTTTCCGGATTTTTAAACATATCCAACTGGTGAATGTAACCTTGTATATTGTCAATGTTTCCCTGATATACAACCAGCTTTGAAAGTTTAGTTTCAATAAAACATTCTTTTACCATTTGCAGCGAAGCCGATATATCAAGCGCCTCAATTTCTTTTCTTGGTATAAGGCATTCCCGTACTTTAATATCTGAAAGAGATAAAACATTTTCAAAGAGCTCGTTGTTCATTTCAATGTTATCTTCAGTATCGTTGGATTTACTTTGTTGTATAAAATGCTCAAGGTCTATTTTTGAAAAAAGTTCTTTCTTATTATGCAGTTTAACGTTGAAAATATATTTAAGAATCCACTCAGCAATATCAACAAAAAAGGCTGCTATCCATGCAAAAATTGAATAAAAGAATTGCACGATAAAAGTAATAATGCTGCTGCCGATTATTGCATCACCTTTCGCCCTGAAAAAAGCTTTAAAAATAAATTCAAAAAAAAGAAGGATAAATGTAGAAGCGCAGGTTTCCACAACAAGCTTTAGATAAAAATTATTTATACTTAAAAACTTCCAGAAATTAAATAAAATATCGCTCCACAACAAACCATACACAACCAATAAAATATTAAGCGCTACAAGTGTAGTACCTATAAATCTTGCAGGCTTTTCCATATACATTGCCCATATTCTGCCACTATAACTACCCTGCTTTTTTTTAAGTTCTATTGATAATTTACTGGCAGATACAAATGCGATTTCTATACCCGAGAAAAAGCCGATGAGAAGTAATGCAATCGCCATTGCTATGAGAGCCATCCAATCCATTGAACAAATTTATATAATTGAGCCGAAGATGTTATCATTTATTGATGAAGTTGCTCACTATGGCTTCAGCATCTGCGTAAGCCTGCTCCAGGTTATTATTGATTATCACATTTTCGAAATTATTCTTAAACGACAATTCAAAAGAAGCTTTATTTATCCGGGCATCAAGTGATTCAATTGTTTCCGAGCCCCGCATTTGCAACCGTTTTTTTAGTTCTTCAACTGATGGCGGCTGGATAAAAATGAAAAGAGAATTTACAGGATATTCTCTTTGTACATGAATAGCGCCCTGCACATCAATATCCATCACCGGAATTTTACCGCTTTTCCAAATACGTTTTAACTCTGATTTTAATGTGCCGTAATATTTTCCTTCATACACCATTTCCCATTCTACAAATTCATCCTGTAAAATCTTTTGTTTAAATTCTTCTGAAGAAATAAAGTAGTAATCCACACCGGATGTTTCATCAATCCGTGGCTTCCTGGTGGTTGCTGATGCAGAAAAACACAATTGAGGAAATTTTGTAAGAAGATGTTTTGTAATAGATGTTTTGCCAGCGCCTGACGGAGCTGTAATAACAATCATCTTTTCATATTCTTTTTTCATCAACTTAATTTTCCATTTCCGATTGACTATTGACCATTGACTATTTCACTCTTTACACATCTTAGATTCTTTTAATATCGGCTCCTAAATTGTTTAATCTTTCATCAATATGCTGATAACCTCTGTCAATTTGTTCAATATTTTGAATTGTACTTTTTCCCTTGGCACTTAAGGCCGCAATAAGCAATGCAACACCGGCTCTTATATCAGGGCTGCTCATTACTATTCCTCTCAACATACTTTCTCTTTCCAGGCCAACTACAACTGCCCGGTGCGGATCGCATAATACAATCCTTGCGCCCATCTCAATTATCTTATCTACAAAAAATAACCTGCTCTCAAACATTTTTTGGTGAATAAGTATGCTTCCTTTTGCCTGTGTGGCTATAACAAGAATTATACTTAGCAGATCGGGCGTAAAGCCCGGCCATGGCGCATCATAGATAGTAAGTACGGAGCCATCTAAAAAAGTTTGTATCTCATAAACATCCTGTTCAGGAATGTGAATATCATCGCCTTTAAAATTTAATTTAATGCCAAGTTGCTGAAATTTATCCGGTATTACTCCAAGATGTTCAATGCCGGCATTTTTAATAGTAACATCACTTTGCGTCATTGCTGCAAGCCCGATGAATGAGCCAACCTCAATCATATCAGGCAATATTGTGTGTTCAGTTCCATGCAATTTTTTAACACCTGTTATGATCAATTTGTTACTCGAAACGCCTTCAATTTTTGCACCCATGTTTTGCAACATTTTGCATAATTGTTGAATGTAAGGCTCACACGCTGCATTATAAATTGTAGTAGTACCATTTGCCATTACTGCAGCCATCAATATATTGGCGGTGCCGGTAACACTCGGCTCATCAAGCAGTATAGTTGTTCCGGTTAATTCTCCTGCAGTTATTTCAAAGAAAGCATCATCAGAATTATAAGTGATTTTAGCGCCCAGTTTTTCAAATCCATTTATGTGTGTATCTAATCTGCGACGGCCTATTTTGTCCCCGCCCGGTTTTGGAATAAATGCCTTATTAAACCTTGCCAGCATAGGACCAGCCAACATTACGCTGCCGCGTAAACGGCCACTTTTTTTTTGGTATGCATCACTTTTTAAATAATCAATATCAATATCGTTTGCCTGAAACGTACAGCTATGCCTGCTTAATTTGTTTATTTTAACACCAAGCTCGCCTAATAATTCAATTTGAAAATTTACATCTAAAATATCCGGGATGTTATGTATTGTTATTTTTTCTGAAGTTAACAACACTGCCGAAATTATTTGCAGGGCTTCATTCTTTGCACCTTGAGGAGTGATTTCTCCTTTCAACTTTTTACCTCCTCTCACTTCAAATGAAGCCATATTTTGTTATAATTTTTTATCGCTGAAAAGTAAACAAAAATAAAACCCTGACAATATTAAATGTGCCAGGGCTGGTTATAAATAAAAATGTAACTGCTAATATCTTTTCTTAAACTTATTGTTATTACGGTTGTTATTATTATTCCTGTTATCACGGTTATCTCTTCCCTGGTTCGGCCGGTTATTATTTCTCGAGCTAAAATTTTTACGGTATTTGCCTCCGCCGTAATCATCTTCTACCCTGTTGTCAGTTCTATGTTTTACAAATGGGCGGTTATTAAATTCTAATTCTCCCTGGGTAATAGCAGCCAGTTCAGTTTGAATATTATCATCATGAACGAGTTCTTTATGCCAGTTGCTGTAAGTAAGCTTCATATAATAAGCAATAGCATTTGCAAATCCCTGGCGCTTTTCAGCATCTTCTTCTTTTAATGCTTTATCAATTACGATCTCAATATTTTTTCCAAGGTGATTGTATTTGGGATACCTTTTTGGATAAGGTAAAGGGTCTGGTTTAGCTTTTAAAGTTTCTCTTGTTGGTATTGGATACGGGCTTTCCACATCAAGCTTAAAGTCGCTGATTAAAAAAAGATGATCCCATAATTTATGCCTGAAATCTTCTACATTTTTTAAGTGCGGATTTAAAAATCCCATCAATTCAATAAGCGCATAAGCATTACGCTGGCGCTTTTCTTTATCTTCCAAAGTAAGCAGGTATTCTACCATCTTTTGTATGTGACGGCCATATTCCCGTATTACTAAATGATTTCTGGTAGTATTATACTCCATATTCTCTACATTATCCATATAAGCAAATATAGGAAGATTTTTTTTGAATGCAGGTTAAGCTGGTTATTGTATTGATGATAACTTTTTTATTATATTTAGCTCATTGGCGGAGTTAATTGCCAAACCAGAAACAGTGCCGCAGGCACTTCGTGTTTATAGGAAATTTATACCATATCAAAAAAAAATGCTCCGCAGGAGCAACCTGTTATCAGAATAAATACAATGTTTCTCCGAGCAAAATTATTTTACTATAATGATTTCTACAACACGTTGCCCTGCAGGCCTTTTAAAACTATCTATCAAATAACTCCGCAAACAGTTATATCAAATTAAGTTTACCTAAATTTTTTAAAGCAAAACAAAAATGCCAGCAATACTCCAAAGCTATCTGCAGCCCAGTCCAGCAGGTCAAAGTCTCGGCCGACAACTAAATATTTTTGAATTAACTCAGTTGTAAGTCCCCACAAGCTTATGGCAATTGCAATATAAATAAAGTAGCGTATGCGTTGTTTATTATTGAACAAAGATTTGCTGAACGGCCAGCAAAGCAATGTATCCAGTACACCAAAAAGGCCTGCATGTACTACCTTATCAAAGTTTGGAATGCTATCAAGCCAGCCAACTTGCGGCACATCTTTTCCTGGCAGGCAAATCAACAATAGTATAACAAAAAACCAGGCAATGCCTGGTATAAATTTCCTGTAAGAGATCTTTTGCACTTATCTAATTTCTGTCTTTATTTATTGCAATAATTAACACGCTGTAAAACTAACCTACCAATTTTTCGTAAGCCGCAGCATCCATAAGCTTTTCCACATCATCCGGATTTTCTATTTTCATTTTTATCATCCATCCTTCACCATAAGGATCTGTGTTTACAAGTTCCGGCCGGGCTTCAAGGGCCGGGTTTATTTCATTGATTGTGCCTGATACAGGAATGAAAAGATCACTAACTGTTTTTACTGCTTCTACAGTTCCAAACACCGTTTCTGCGGTAAGCGATTTTCCTTTTGTTTCTATTTCTACATATACAATATCTCCAAGTTCACTTTGGGCAAATTCAGTTATTCCAATAGTTGCAATATCTCCATCCAGTAATAGCCATTCATGGTCTTTTGTGTAACGAAGATTCTCAGGAAAGTTCATATATTGTTATTTATTGTTTTGGCTTGCAAATTACAATTTATCAATTATTTTATACCTGTTACTTTACTTTATGATTTACCAGCCTTATTTTCATTCTTATATCCTGTAAAGGTCTGTTATTGTTATCTGTTATAGCACTTGCGATCTTATCAACTACATCCATTCCGCTTTCAACTTCTCCAAATACAGTATAATTCATATCAAGATGCGGAGTGCCGCCAAAAGTTTTATAAACTTCTCTTTGCCATGCAGGAATTTTTCTTTTAAGGCGATAAATTTCTACGGAATCCAATCCTGCATCAGTAAATATCTTTCCCTGAACAATATAGAACTGGCTTCCGCTGCTTGCTTTTGCAGGGTTAATATCATCACCTTCTCTTGCGGCAGCAAGAACTCCTTTTTTATGAAACAAACTTGTATCAAACTCTGCAGGAATAGTGTAACCCGGGCCGCCATTGCCAAGTTCAACCCCTTGCTTTGCATGTTTACTGTCAGGGTCACCGCCTTGTATCATAAAATTTTTTATCACCCTGTGAAAAAGAAGGCTATCAAAATAATGTTGTTCAACAAGCCTTATAAAATTATTTCTGTGCAATGGAGTCTTATCATATAATCTTAAAACAATGTCACCTGAATCTGTAGTAAGTTTTACGCTTACATCGTGTGTTTTTGCTGTAACCGCTTTCCTTCCGGAAGAACATGAAATCAAAAATACCAACATCAATATTGTTAAGGTTTTCAGCAACATAATTAATTAAAAAAAGAATTGTTTTCAAAATAAAGCAGCACATGGTCTTTTAAAAAACTTTCCTGTTCAAACGTATTAAATTGGGGTAATTCTTTTAGCTGTTTAAAATGAGGCCAGTGATCTTCATCATAGCCTTCTATTTCATAATAGCCGCTTTGCGATAGCAGGGAACAAACGGCCACATGCATAAGATCCTGCTTTTGCTCTTTGGTAAATTTGCTTTTAATATTACCAATCTCCTGTATTCCTATTAAAAATAAAATGGCTTCCATATCAGGCTTTTTGCCAAATTTTTGTATAAGCTTTTCTTCCAGTTTCCACCATCTTAATTGCAGATCATCCTTTGCTTGCATAATTGCACAAATTTAATTGTATTTGCTAATCTTTGTTTTAAACACCGTGCATAATCTCACAGGGTATAAAAGCAAATAGAACTATTTTCGCAAAAATTTTTAAAAGATGTTACAGGTTTGGTACATAAGGCAAAACCTTGAATTGGTAAAAAAAAAACTTGCTGTTAAAAATTTTAAAGAGATTGATTTAGCAGATGATATAGTTGCGCTGGATGACGAAAGAAAAAGATTGCAATTCAACCTTGATGAAACGCAGTCAAAAATAAACAGCGCTTCCAGACAAATAGGGCAGTTAATGGCAAGCGGTGAAAAGATGTCTGCCGAAGAAAAGAAAATGGAAGTTGCTGCATTAAAATCATCCTTGCATGTCTTCAACGAAAAACTTGCATCTGTTGAAAAAGAATTGTTAGATCATCTTATAAAACTTCCTAATCTTCCACATAGTTCTGTACCTGTTGGTAAAACACCCGAAGAGAATATTGTAGTAAGAGAAGGCGGCAACAAACCAACATTATATGAAGGCGCAGTACCTCACTGGGAGCTTGCAAAAAAATATGATCTTATTAATTTTGAATTAGGTAATAAGCTTACCGGCAGCGGATTTCCTGTGTTTAAAAATAAAGGCGCTAAGTTGCAAAGAGCTTTGATACAATATTTTTTAGATTATAATACGTCGGCCGGTTACACAGAATATTTGCCTCCGCTAATGGTTAATGAAGTTTCCGCTTTTGGCACCGGTCAGTTGCCGGATAAGGAAGGCCAGATGTATCATGCAACTGTTGATAATTTTTATTTAATACCAACTTCTGAAGTGCCTGTTACTAATATTTACAGAGATGAAATTGTAAAAGAAATTGATCTTCCTATAAAGATGACGGCTTACACACCGTGCTTTAGAAGAGAAGCAGGAAGCTATGGTAAAGATGTTCGTGGTTTAAACAGGGTTCATCAATTTGATAAGGTAGAAATTGTACAATTAGTTCATCCGGATATAAGTTATGATGCTTTGGAAAACATGGTAATTCATGTTGAAAAGTTATTGCAATCACTTGAGCTTCCTTATCGCATTCTTCGGTTGTGCGGCGGTGATATGGGCTTCGCTTCGGCATTAACGTATGACTTTGAAGTGTACAGCGGGGCTCAGCAAAAATGGCTTGAAGTAAGCTCTGTGAGCAACTTTGAGACTTTTCAAAGCAACAGGATGAAGATTCGTTTTAAAGATGAAAAAGGGAAAAGCCAGCTGGTTCATTCATTAAATGGTTCATCATTAGCGTTGCCGAGAATAGTAGCTTGTTTATTAGAAAATAATCAAACAAAAGATGGAATAAATCTCCCTGAAATACTTCATAACTATTTTGGCGGAGAAAGAATTACTTAGCAGGTAACGCTTTTATTTGGGCATAAACATCAGCCAGCTTCATTGTATATTCAATGGCGCTGATGAACAAAGAACCTTCTTTATCTTTTGTTGTAGTTAAAATCCATTGGTCGTTATTTCTTGTATAAACTTCTGCTGCATATTCTGTGCTGCTTACTATAATATAGTTTTGTAAAGATGGAATGCTGCGATATAATTTAAATTTAGTTCCGCGGTCATAATCTTCTGTAGCGGGAGAAAGTACTTCAATTAAAACGGTGGGATTTATTAACGTATCAAATTTGTCATCAAGGTATTTTTCTTCACCACAAACTATGGTTACATCAGGGTAAGTGTATAAGCTATTATCAAAATTATGCATTCTCAAATCACTTGGAAAAACGGAACAATCTTTACCTCTTAAAAAATCATATATTTCTGCAACAATAGATGCAACAATTTTATTGTGTTCCTTTGTTGCCCCGGCCATGGCAAAAATTTCTCCTTTGTAAAACTCGCTCTTATAATCAGCTCTTCTTTCCTCCTCTAAATATTCTTCTTCAGTGATTTTAATTTTTGGCAATGGCATACTAAAATCTTTAAGCCAAAGTTAATATTTAATGTGGATTATCGGGCTCATGTAAATATTAATGCAGGTTTAAACTTCTCTCTTCATCCAAAGTCTTAATAATTAAAACCACACATAGTTAATTCAAATGATCGTTACAAATCAACTAAAAAATCAGCATTTGTTATGGCGTGCGGCCTTTGGCCCAATGGCAGAAAACGCAAATGAATTAAGCAATGTTTCTACCACAAAACTGTATCAGCTTTTATTAAAAACATCTTCCAAAACACCTGAGACTTTAAATGTTGCTTCAAATCTTTTAGATGGATTAATTAAAGGCGTTCAGGATGTGGCACAACTTGAAAACCTTAGTAAGGAACAAAAGCAAATGATCCGCAAACAATCGCGGGATGACCTTAAAAATCTTAACCTGCGATGGCTTGATGAAATGATAAACAGTGAAGCCCAGTTAAGAGAAAAAACAAGCTTATTCTGGCACGGACATTTTGCCTGCAGGGTAATTAATATTTTTTTTCAGCAACAACTATTGGATGTTATCCGTAAAAATGCTTTAGGCAATTTTGGAGATATTTTACGTGATGTAAGCAAGAGCCCGGCAATGCTATCATTCCTTAACAACCAACAAAATAAAAAGCAACATCCGAACGAAAACTTTGCCCGTGAAGTGATGGAATTGTTTACAATGGGAAGAGGAAATTATTCAGAAACCGATGTTAAAGAAGCAGCAAGAGCCTTTACAGGATGGGGCTTCAACATTCATGGTGAATTTGTAGACCGGCCTTTTCAGCATGATACAGGCAGTAAAACTTTTCTTAACAAAACAGGCAATTTTAATGGTGATGACATAATAAATATTCTATTGGAACAAAAACAAACAGCCAGGTTTATAACTAATAAAATTTATAAATATTTTGTAAACGAAAATGCAGATGATCCCAGGGTTGAACTTTTAGCCAACAGATTTTATCAGAGCGGATATAACATTAAAAAACTTTTCGAAGATATTTACACCAGTGATTGGTTTTATGATAATGAAAATATTGGCAATAAAATAAAATCTCCTGTTGAATTGCTTGTTGGTATCCGCAGACTTTTGCCTATGGAAATAGAAAATGAGGAAGTCCAATTACTATTTCAACGTGCATTAGGGCAAACACTTTTTTATCCTCCAAATGTTGCTGGATGGCCGGGCGGCAAAAACTGGATAGACAACAGTTCACTCATGTTTCGGCTAAGTATTCCGCATGTATTAACCAATGCAAATGAAGTTTCAATTAAACCAAAAGATGATGATGATGTGATGATGGGAATGCAGGGAGCGGATAACAAGGAAGCAAAGGGTAAACAGGCGCAGACAAAAGTAGATTGGGATTCAGTAATAAGGGTTTTTGAAAGTATACCAAAAGAAAACCTTTCAGATAATATTACAAAACTTTTGTTGCAAACGCAAAGCAAAATAAGCAAAGCTTTATTAGAAAAATATGTTGATAAACAATCAAGGGAAAACTATATCAAAACAACAATTATTGAATTAATGAGCACACCGGAATATCAGTTGTGTTAGGCGTTCGATTAAGATTTAGATAAAAGCATTTCTTACTTTTAACTTTTTAATTTCTTTACAATGGTTTTTAAACGCAGGGAATTTTTACAAATAGGATCATTAGCCACAGCATCTTTAATGATGCCCAAATTTTTAAAAGCTTTTGAGTCCAAAAATATGGTTCCTCCGGGCAACAAAGTATTGGTTGTAATTCAGCTTAGCGGTGGTAATGATGGACTGAATACCGTGATACCTGTGAGAAATGATATTTATTATAAGGAGCGGCCAAAGCTTGGGATACAAAAAGAACAATCCTTATTGCTGACAGATGAAGTTGGAATAAACCCGGCGCTCGCAGGATTTAAAAATTTGTATGATGATGGAAGTCTTGGAATACTTAACAGCGTTGGCTATCCTAACCCTGATCGTTCACACTTTAGAAGTATGGATATATGGCAAAGTGGTGTAAACAGTAATGAATATGTAAACACAGGATGGCTCGGCAGATATTTAGATGCACAGTGCAACGGTTGCAGTAAGCTTACGCAAGCTCTTGAAGTTGATGATATTTTAAGCCTTGCTTTAAAAGGAGAAAACAACAAAGGCCTTGCAGTGAAAGACCCAAAAAGGTTATTTAATACAAGTCATTCCAAATATTTTAAAGATATAAAT
Organism: uncultured Chitinophagaceae bacterium; assembly: GCA_964236235.1. Taxonomy (GTDB): domain Bacteria; phylum Bacteroidota; class Bacteroidia; order Chitinophagales; family Chitinophagaceae; genus Ginsengibacter. Next base: position 4,053 of record CAXSDW010000014.1, on the reverse strand, counting down.
GCTGATCATCAAAAAGGAGAAGAAACCGTAGATTATTTATATAAAACGATAAGTGATACATTGAGCAGTGCTGATTATATATTTGAACAAAGCAGGTTGCATCCATCATCACAAATATATACAGCAACTGAGTTAGGAAAGAATTTAAAAACAATTGCTTCATTAATTTTATCAGACATTAATACAAAAGTTTATTATGTAAGTCTGGGCAGTTTTGATACACATGTGAACCAGGAAAATCAACAAAAACGCCTCTTCACAGAATTAGATGGAGCGCTAACTTCCTTTGTAAAGGATATGAAGGATAATAACCGTTTTCAGGATGTGATGTTGATGACCTTTAGTGAATTTGGAAGACGTGTGTCTCAAAATGCCAGTGGAGGCACAGATCATGGCACCGCAAATAATATGTTTTTTGTGAGTGGCGGGTTAAAGCAAAAAGGTCTGTTAAATGCTATGCCGGATCTTAATGATTTGAATGAAGGCGATCTGAAACACAAAGTTGATTTTAAAGATGTATATGCAACCATGTTAAATAAATGGCTTGGCGCAGATGATAAAAAAATTCTTGGAAAGCAGTATGAATATTTGAGTTTTATTTGAGGAGTTTTAGAAAAGATGTTGGGGTAATTACTGGTAACTTAGAACTCTTAAAAGTAAAATGTTTAATATTTCTTGTAATGTAAAAATGCAAAGAAGCATTCTTTAAAGCCGTAAAATATTGGACTGCATCTTCTGTATCTGAGTAGTTATTATTGAAACAATTAACCAGGATTTCTGTTGAAGTTTCAATAATTTCAAAAATCTTCAGTAATTCTACAACGCCTCTTTTAGCTCTTTCTTTATTTGATTGTTTATGTGCAATATAGTATGTATTTAATATGATGGAAGGCGTGGTAAAAAGATGAGTCTCATTTTCCCTTTGCAAAGAAAAAAGTGATACACTATCTTCAAAATGAGGGTGCCGGATTAATAAAATGTCAAGAAGAATATCACTATCAATAAAGAGGTTATAATCCATGCTTCTCTTTTAAGTATTCCCATCTTATTTTATCTGCATCAAAGTCTTTGGGAGCTTTGCCAAATGCCCCTATCACTTTAGAAATATCAAATTTGTCGTTAGGCTCTTTTTTTTCAACTTTATCAATAAGATCTTCTATCAATTTAGAAACACTGTGCCCGTTTTTCTTAGAGTACCTCTTTATTTTTTTAATTTTTTCCTGATCAATACTTAAAGTGAGTTTTCCTTTCATGGGATCAATTTTTATAAAGATACGTATAATCTGAAAATGCTACGTATGCGTTATGCCACAGTTTCAATCTTACCTTTCTTCATTGCAATGCGATATAATATTATAGCCATAGCTGCAAAAAACAATACGCCAATTACCTGGTACCAGCCAGCGCCAAATATTCTGCTCAAATAATTTTGAAGATTCACTATCTCTAATTTTTTGGCTATGCTCTCACTTCCTGCAATTAATAAGGCAACTATAACTCCTGCTAAAGCACCACCTGCAACCAATCCTGTGGCAAATAAATTTCCTTTACCCAGATCATCTTCAGTTGCAATTTCACCTCTGCGTTTTTTTCTCCAGTCTACCAGGCCTCTTACAGCGCCACCACAAAAAATGGGCAATGTTGTGCTTAATGGCAGATAAGCACCTACAGCAAAGCTTAAAGAATTTACTCCGCATAATTCCATTACCACTGCTAATGCAACACCTACAAAAACAAATTGCCAGTCAAGATTAAATGATAAAATTCCTTTTATTAATGTTGCCATTAATGTTGCCTGTGGCGCCGGAAATTTATCCGTTCCAATAGCATGAGAGAAGCCCTGCTTAACCATTTCAGCAGTTGGATGATCAAGAATTTTGATTGTTAATCCTATTACTAAAGAAGAAACTATTGCACCAATAAATAAAGAAATCTGCTGATATCGGGGAGTAGCGCCAACAAGAAAACCTGTTTTTAAATCCTGCGAAGTTGCACCTGCGTTTGCAGCAGCTATGCATATCATTCCACCAACAACAAGCACCATTGGTTCATACGTTTTACCACTCCATCCTATGCCAATAAAAACCAAACAGGTTGACATAACAGTTGCTATCGTCATGCCACTGATAGGGTTATTGCTGGAACCAATAATGCCTACAATACGTGAAGAAACTGTAACGAAAAATGCACCAAATATCACAACTAAAACACCAAGCAATAATTTGCTTCCAATAGAATTGCCCGGTATCATTGGGATAAATGCCATTAATAATATCAATGCAATGCTTCCAAATAAAACAACTTTTAAACTAAGGTCTTTTTCAGTACGTAAAGTAGAATGACCTTCCCCGCGATCCTTTATAGACCCAATACTTTCTTTAAATGATGAAATGATGGTTGGAATTGTTTTCATCAATGTTATAAAACCTCCTGCAGCTACAGCGCCTGCACCTACTTGTCTTATATAGGCACGATAAAGCGCATCTGAAGAATCATCAAATAAATGAGTTACAGGATTCCAGCCGCCCGGGCCGCCTGCCGTATTTATATCTTTTAAATAACCCAGCTTTACTAATTGGGAAGCAATTATAGTTTGATCATGAATTAATGTTGCAAGCAATGGATTAAAAACGAGCCAGCTCAATACACCACCTGCAACCAATGCGCCCGAAATTCGCGGACCAATAATATATCCAACACCAAGATATTCCGGTGTAATTTCTCCACTAATTTTTGCTGCGGGAAAATATTTATTTGTAAGTTTTGTAGTATATGCCGGAACTTCAGCAATCACATGTAAAATTCTTTGCAAAAAAGCATATAGCATAGAAACACCTACGCCGAAAAAAGCAGTTCGTGCTATATCACCGCCTTTTTCTCCTGCCTTTAAAACAGATGCACATGCAGTACCTTCAGGATAAGGCAGCGTGCCGTGTTCTTTTACGATTAGAGAACGGCGAAGAGGAATCATCATTAATGTTCCCAGTAAACCGCCGAAAATGGCGAGTATTAAAATAGTTACATAATTAAAAAAACCTGCGCCAACACTTTGGCCATTCACTATTGATAAAAATAAAAATCCCGGTAAGGTAAATGCCACACCTGATGCAATGCTTTCACTTGCAGAACCTGTAGTTTGAATAATATTATTTTCCAGTATAGTTGTGCGTAATAATTTTCTCCCGAGTGTAATGGCAATAACTGCAATAGGGATAGATGCGCTTACCGTAAGGCCCGCCTTTAACGCAAGGTATACGTTGGCTGCACCGAACAAACAACCCATTACACAGCCCATTACCACAGCCTTTATTGTGAATTCTTTCATTTGTGTTTCAGGCGAAACAAATGGCTGAAATACTTTTTTCTCAGGCATAAAATTTATTTATAAAAGGAAGATAATTAAAAAGGTAACACTAAAGAGCATCACCTTTAAGAGATATTTTGGGTTTAATTATTCATCAGAAGCAGCGGCAGCCTCAACTACTGTATTCAATCGTTTGGTTAATGGAAGCAATAAAAAAAATGCAATAACAGCTGCGATAACACTGATCGCAAAGAAAACTGCCTTATTATCAAATTTATCCCAAAACCCTGCAAGGATACCCGAAATTTTACCTCCTAAAGAAGTTGTGATAAACCATCCGCCCATCATCAGCGCTGTTAATCTTCGCGGCGCCACTTTAGATGTAAGTGATAATCCCACGGGGCTTACAAACAACTCACTGATGGTAAATATACCATAGCTGCTAACAATCCACCAGCTTGAAGCTTTGTTTATATAAATATTTGTTACAAGGCAGGCACCCACCATTATTACAGATGACAGACCTGCGATAAGTGTACCCCAGGCAAATTTACTTGGAGTTGAAAGCTCTTTGTTTCTTGCTCTCATCCATCCAAAAAATGCGACGACAAACGGCGTTAAAACAATTATCCAGAATGGATTTACAGATTGATATATTTCGGTTGATATTAGCTTTAAATCCTTACCTGGCGGGGGATATTTTTCTTTTGGCAGGTTTTGAAAATATAGATTAGTTCCTTGCCTGGTCT
>CAXSDW010000013.1:38552-40439 GCA_964236235.1 uncultured Chitinophagaceae bacterium | reverse complement strand
ATCGGATTGGCATCAATTACTTGTTTGGTTAAATTATTATGATGTGGTAATTCCCATGGGCCGCCGGTTGCTGTTGGATAATCCTTTATGTGCTCTACATTGCGGCCACGTTCCAGCACAAGAGTTCTTAATCCTTTTTCACAAAGCTCTTTCGCTGCCCATCCACCCGTCATGCCGGAGCCAATAACAATTGCATCGAAAGAATTTTCCTGAATGCCTTTCAGATTCATGTTAGGTATCGTATCTTTTAAACCCACTATTTATAATTTATCTTTTTGAATAATATTTTTAGCGATGAAAGGTTATTCATATCATAGAAATTAAATTACTACCAGCCAAAAACCCTTCTTACATATTGCCTGCTTAACTTCCAATCTTCTTTAACCGGACGGACAGGCGGAGAATCAAAAGCCAGTTCCACAGCAGCTCTTCCTCTATAATTAATTTCTTTTAACGCGGTTGCAATTGCAGGAAAATCAATAACACCTTCACCAACTGCTTCTGTCCATTTACCATCTGCCTTTTGGTCACGGATATGCATGTAAACCATTTGATGGCCATATGTTTTTATGAACCATACAGGATCAACACCGCCACGAACAAGCCAGTTAAGATCAGGTCCTAATTTAATGTTTGGAATCCTTTTTAAAGTTCCTTTAAGATCATGTAAGCCGTTAGTTACTTCAAATGTATGATTGTGAAGATTAGGAATTACTTCATTCTTTTTACAGATTACCATTATGTTTTTTAATGTATCTGCCTGTGTGTCTAATTCATCTTCAGTCTTTATTCTTTCTGCATCGCCAACTGTTAGCCCTATCATTTTTCCACCGGTTAAATGTAACCGTTCGATTACTAATTCAACATCTTCAAGAATGTGTTGTTGCTGATTCTTATCCCACATATCTCCATAGTAGGAGGTGCCTGTTATAGGAAGATTGTATTTATGTACCAAATCATTTAACCTGTTGACTGCATCTTCATGTTTGAGTATGGATTCCATTAATTCTATTCTGTCATAGCCTGCAGATTTTATATCACTAAATACCTGGTCAAGAATTGGAGTACAATCCCAATCAGGCGGATACCTGCTGGCATACACCCAAAGATGTGCATCAACAGCTACTTTAGATTTTAAATTGCCATCAGCAAAACAAATTTCATTGATCAATCCATTTATCATGAATGTACCTGCTATGCATGCGGAAGTTTTAATAAAGTTTCTGCGTGATTGCATTGTTAATTTTTTGTTCGTTTAATTTAGTCTTTGCTCCGCAGGAGCATTACTGTTTATAGCATTAATATATAGCAAAAACCGGCTCCGGAGGAGCCTCCTGTGAGAATCCTATTCTATAAATTCAAACGAATACTTCTCTTCAAAAGGTATTTGGAATTTTGCCAACAATTCATGATATTCTTCTTTGAACGTTTGATTATTATGATGCGTTTCCTGGTTTAAAATATATTTTACCACTCTATCAATATGTGAATGCGAATAAGAGAACACACCATAACCTTCCTGCCAGTTAAATCTCTCTTTCAGCCATTTTTTGTTGTTGATGAACTCATTGCTTTCTACCTTGATTTCTTTTACAAAATCGGAGATCAGGACAATAGGTTTAAATCCTACAAATAAATGTATATGATCGGGCATACAATTAACAGCAAGCATTTTCGCTTTCCTGTTTTGAACTAACCCGGTGATGTACTTTTGCAATTCTTCTTTATTCGCTTTTGGAACCAGGCTTCGTCTGTATTGTACGGCAAAAACAAATTGTAAATAGATTTGTGAAAATGTATTTGGCATTGCGTTTCTGATTAAATCGATAAACAGGATGCTCCTACGGAGCAGAATTCTAACATTTCACATATCTACAAACAGGATGC
>CAXSDW010000013.1:0-38452 GCA_964236235.1 uncultured Chitinophagaceae bacterium | reverse complement strand
GTTCCTCCACATGCTATCACTACATATTGTTTACCGTTTACCTCGTATGTACTTGGCGTTGCAAATGCAGCTGCAGGCAATTGAATTTCTCTAAGTAATTTGCCATTCTTCTTATCATAAATCCGGAAATAGCCATCTTTTGTTCCTCCGATAAATAACAATCCACTTGCTGTAACTACAGGACCACCGTAGCTTTCAGCGCCTGTTTGCGGAAATCCTTTTGCTTTAAGTTCCGGCGTTTCACCGAAAGGAACTTTCCAAACGTACTCACCTGTATTCATATTGATAGCATTCAACGTGCCCCATGGAAGGCCAACTGCGGGTAACCCATTTGTATCTAAAAATTTGCTGTAACCGGAAATAGAGTAAGAAGATACAGTGCTGTCTTTTTTCCCTGAAATTTTAAAACCCGGTTCTTTCTCTACGCCAGGCTCATGTTCTTCATCACCAAATAAAAATCCTGTGATGGCCTTTAGCTCTTTTTCAGAAAATTTAGTAAAAGCAGGCATCATATTTTTTCCATGTGAAATGGTGTTTATTACAACATCTCTTGTGCGGCGACCGCCAATGTTAAGAAGAGAAGGAAAGCCGCTTGCAGGATTGCCTCGCCGCTCTGTTCCATGACATGCTGCACAATTAGAGGCATACAAACCTTGTCCGGAACTCATGCTTACATTTTGTTTGCTCGTATTGGAAGGACCAAGAGAAATTCTCCATGCCATTTCACTGCTGTTGATATATAAAATACCGTCAGGATCTGCGGCCGCACCTCCCCATTCTCCACCTCCGTCTAAGCCGGGATAGATAATTGTACCATGTTGACTAAGCGGTGTAAACGGCCCTTCAGAACGGCTCCTATGCAATGAATCAATTAATGCCTGGCGGTCTTTAGCATAAGGATTTATATTAGCTTCATTAACTATTTGGCGTGCATACGGCGCAGGCATTACAGGCAAAGGTTGTGTAGGCCATGATTGCTCACCGGGAATATCCGATTTTGGAACGGGTGTTTCTTTAATGTCGAATAAAGGAGCGCCCGTTTCCCTGTTAAAAATAAAAACGTAACCCTGCTTTGTTGTTTGTGAAACTGCATCTATCTGCTTACCGTCACGGGTTACAGTTATAAGGTTTGGCGGCGAAGGAGGATCACGATCCAAAATATCATGGTGTACAAACTGGAAGTGCCAAATTCTTTTACCGGTTTTTGCATCAAGCGCCAGCAGGCAATTTGCAAATAAGTTTGCCCCTATACGGCTTTTTCCATAAAAATCATAAGCAGCGGAACCTGTGGGCGCATATACAATACCGCGTTTGCGGTCAACTGCCATACCAGACCAGTTATTGGCAGCACCTACTTCAGATGTATTTTTATACACTTCTTCAGGAAAAGTTTCATAGCCAAATTCACCGGGATGCGGAATGGTATGGAACACCCATGCAAGTTTACCGGTCCTAATATTAAATGCCTGGATATGTCCCAGCGCAGCATCAGTTCCTTCTGACACGCGAAGCGGCATTATAATCAGGTCTTCATAAACCGTACCCGGCGTATTTGAAATAACCATTTTATCTACACTCGTTTCACCTAAGCCAGCTTTCAAACTTGTACGTCCGCTATCACCAAAAGATAATATTGGTTTACCTGTATGGGCTTCAAGTGCGTACAGCCAGGGCCCGCTTGTGTATAAAATCCGTTTATCGTTACCATCTTCCCAATAGGTTAAACCCCTGCTGCTGCTATAAGAGTCTGGCCCATCACTTTTGCCTTTCCATATTTCTTTACCAGTAGCAGCGTTTATTGCGAAAGGCCTTGTAGTAGCGGTCATTCCATATAATATGCCATCAACAATAAGGGGGTTACACTGTATCTGCCCGGAGTCATGTGTATGATATTCCCATGCAACTTTAAGCTGATTTACATTAGTTGCATTAATCTGATCTAAAGGAGAATAATGATTTCTCTCAGGGCCGCCCAAATACTCTTTCCATTCATTAGAGCCATATGATGCATGATCTGTGCCTGACTTGCATGCAGCAAATCCAACTACAATAAATACAATTAACGATACCAGGTTTTTTTTCATGTTGATTGGATCAGGCGATTTTAGATTATAATTTGTTTAAGCATTCTTGCAGGTCATCTTTTTAGAGATATATTCCTGATTAAACTTACTGTTTAATTTAGTACTATCACTAATAGCCGGGGTTTTGTTTTAATGCAGGATTGGTTGTAAGTACAATTTGAGGAATAGGAAATAACTCAGTGTGTTTATCTGCATCCGCAGGTTTTTCCCACCAGGCATCTTCAAATTTTCCGAAGCGTATCAAATCTTCCCTGCGAAACATTTCGTAAGCAAACTCACGACCACGCTCATTTAAGAATTCATCTAATGTTAATGTAGCTGTTGTATATTTTGCCATAGCATCATTTTCTGCAAAACTCCGTGCCCGAACTTCGTTAACAAGCTCAACTGCCTGCTGGGAAGCAGCGCCACCATTCATTCTCATTATACACTCTGCTTTCATGTCTAAAATATCAGCATACCTGAAAACAACCATATCATTGTTCATATTTACTTCTCCGTTAACTCCGTAGTTTCCATAGTTGTACTGAATTTCATATTTTGTGTTCATTACACCTTCATGGTCATCTGCATTAAATAAGTCCCCTATTTGTGGTGTGATTATAAGTGGATCAATTAATGGAGGATCTGTACTATAATCGCTTTCATATGAAGGAACAGGTTGTGTATCACCGTTTGCATCTACATAAGTTTGCGGGCCTGCTATCCATTGATTAATGCGATAATCGTTTGGCGTAAACAAATTAAAAAAAGATTCCTGTGTACTGATTTTGCGCCAGCCATAGTCTATTGAATTATTATCACAATACTTATTGTTGATAATGTTTTCATGAATATTCTGTTCAATAAAATTGAATCCCTGCGCATTGTTTGCATCAAACGGAACTACATAAATATTTTCATTGCTGTTTTCGTTATGGACTAAAAACGGATCGTTCCAATGCGCATCAAGAGAATATTTGCCCGAGTTAATTATTAGATCACAATAAGTAACGCAATCCTGGTAATGATCTTCACCTGTAGTTGACTTTGCATTAAGGTAAAGTTTTGCCAGTAAAGCATAGGCGGCTGTTTTTGTGAAATGCCCATACCAGTTTGCATCGCCTTTTTCGCTCAAGTTTGGAATGCTTTCTTTAATTTCTTTTTCAATAAATGTAAATGCAGCAGCAGCAGTACCATTAGCAGGGTTAGCTCCGCCTACATGTTCCACAACAGGGATGTTGCCAAACTCAGTCATTGCCCAATAGTAATGCAATGCTCTTACCATTCTTACTTCTGCAATCATCTGCTCTTTGCTTACAGGCAGCTCCATTTTACTAACGTCTACATTCTGCATGTTATCAATAAAATTATTGCAGTAACCAATTGCCTGGTACATGTCCTGCCATTCAGAAAGTATCCAGTTATCATTAGCAGTCCATGTATGTTGATGAAAGCGTATCCACTGGCCTTCCTGGTCTATATAGCCATACAACACAGGTACGCATGCTTCATCAGTAACAAATTCAACATCCTGAAAATGTACCTGGTAAATATGCGTTTGAAGATAACTATACGGTAACACATATGCGGCTGTTACCTGGTTTGCTGTTTGGTAAAAATTTCCTGGCGTATCCTCACTAAATACTTTTTCATTTAACTTTTTTGAGCAGTTTGTAAAACATACTGAAACAAGAATTATAAGTGCAGACAACACTTTATTATAACTGGTCGTTTTCATACTAATATCTTTAAGAAATTAAAAATTAATGTTTACACCAAACGTAAACACACGTGTACTTGGGTAATAGCTATAGTTTGATTCGAGCCCTGGTCCGTTATCGGTTTCCTGGCTTAGATCAGGGGGGTAATAATTTACCTGTAACTCAGGATCAACTCCTGAAAATCGGGTAAAAGTTAACAGGTTAGCCGCTGTAAAATATAAGTGGATATTCTGTATATAAGCAGATCCTTTAAAAGGAATCGTATAGCCGAGATTTACATTTTCAACCTTTAAGTAAGCGCCGTTTTCAACATAATAACTTGAGAATGCCGGCGCATCATTTAATTTAGTAGTTAATGCAGAAGTAAACAGATTGTTCCTTGAATAATATGTCCAGTTTTCATGAAACATTCTTTTGGCATTTACTGCTTTAAAGCCTGCAGCACCCTTGAATAGTATGGAAAGATCAAAATTACCAAAGCTGAAATTATTGGTAAGCCCGTAAGTATATTTTGGTATGCTGTTACCAAGATAAGTATAATCATCCGGTGAAAGCTGATCACGTGTAACTACCTTTCCATCTTTGGTTTTAAAATTCCATGTACCATTATCAAGGCTTGCAAATACAGGTCCATAAAAAACCGCCAAAGGCTGTCCTGGCGCCAATCTTTGTACATTAACACCTTCTGCTATGCGTGTAATATCATGCGCTGATCCGGAAAATTGGTTACTGGTTACTGAGACGATTTCATTTTTATTATAAGCGGCTGTTGCTGTAATATTCCAGCTGAATTTTCTGCCTGATGCAACTTTCGCGTTTAATAAAAGTTCAATTCCTTTGTTATCCATTTCGCCTGCATTTGCAGAAATGGTTGGAAATATTTGTGAAGGCAATTGTGCGCTGTAGTTACCTATCAGGTGTTTTATTTTCCTGTCATATATATCTAAAGAACCACTAAGCCAGCCACTTTTAAGTAAATTAAAATCAACACCGATGTTTGTTTCATATTTGGTTTCCCATTCTAATAACGGGTTTGCATTGATGGTTGGGCCATAAGGTAAAATCCATGTACCATTATCCGGCGTACCTAAATAACTGTTTTGTGTTCCTGAGAAAAAAGGACCTATTGCTGCAAGTGATTGGTAAGGATTTAAAGCGCCCTGGTTACCTGTAACACCATAACCTGCACGAAGCTTAAGAAATTTAAAGAAGGAAGAATTGGCTAAGAAATTTTCTTTACTTAAGATCCAGCCTGCAGAAACGCCGGGAAAATTTCCCCATTTATTATTTGCTCCAAGCACTGATGCGCCTTCTCTTCTTATACTAACATTAAGAAGATATTTTTGTTTATAATCGTAAATCGCCCTGCCAAAATATGCCAGTATAGTTCTTTCATCAGCATAACTTCCTATAGAAACACCGCTCCTGTTAAAGTTTGGATCAAGGGAGTTTAAAGCAGTTCCTGCCCCAAGATTATTAAACCCATAAGCATTGGTAAGGAAACTGTTATTTGATGCATTAAAGCCTTCATTAAAAATATCCTGGTAAGAATAACCGGCTATTACATTCAGGTGATGATTGCCGAAAGATTTGTCATAACCAAGTGTTGTTTCAAGTACATTATTGGTTGTATTATTTTCAGATCTTGATGCCTGGCCATTAGTGCCGTTTATTTGCTGGAAATATTCATTTATGTCTGAAAATGATCCGTCTAAAACATCATTCTTTGTTAATGAATAAGTAACAGATGCCGTTAATGAAGGCAGAATATGATAAGACGCAGTGGCTGTTCCCAGAAATCTTTTCTCTTTAGTGCTGTATGAATTCTGGTAAATATTTGCTACAGGATTCCACTGCAAATGATATTGCACATCGTGCTGAAAATAAGTGCCATCAGCATTATATACAGGATAAGTCGGGTTCATATTAAGCGACTGAGCTATAGCACCGTAATTAGCAAAATTTCTTGTATCAAATGAATTAACCAGCGTTAAACCAAAATCAAGTCTATCATTTAATGCTTTTGAATTGAGGCGAAAGTTACCATTTACAAACTCCCTTTTGGACAGCAGATCAATGCCCTGGTTGTTGCGGTAATTAACAGATGCATAATAATTGGTTTTATCAGTACCACCGCTTACTGAAAGATTATGTGAATGACTGAGCGGTGTTCTTGTAACTGCTTTAAACCAATCAGTGTTGGCGCCCTGGTCATCAATAACGTAAGAAGAGTCTATCTGCTGCAATGTTTGGCCTAATGATTTGTATTGCGCTGCATCAAGCACCTTATACTTTTTTGCTATAGATGATGTAGTAACATATCCGCTGTAATTAACTTTTACAGCACCTGCTCTGCCTCGTTTTGTAGTAATAATAATTACACCGCCTGTAGCACGTGACCCGTAAATAGATGCTGCAGATCCATCTTTTAAAACATCTATGGAAGCAATATCATTTGGAGCGATGGTTTGCATATCACCTCCGGGAACACCATCAATTACCACTAACGGTCCTGAATTATTTCCTGTAGCTGTTGCCGGGCCTCTTAAAGAAAAGTCTGCTGTTGCATTTGGATCAGAGCGGCTTGTATTGCTTAATGAAAGCCCGGCAACTTTACCTGCAATTAATGTCATCGGATCATTTATTTGCCCGCTGTTAAAGTCCTTTGCGCTCACTGTTGCAATAGCGCCTGTAACGGTTTCTCTCTTCTGCGTTCCATAACCGATAACTACCACTTCATTTAAAGCATTGTTTGCAGGATTTAATTTAATCAGTATCGAGTTACTGCCCTGCTTAAGAGATGTTTTAACGGTGGCGGTTGAATAGCCAACATAGGATGCGATTATAGAATAGGTGCTGCCAAGCCGTAAGCTGTTAAATATAAAAACGCCTCTTTCGTTAGTTGTTGTGGTATAGTTTTCTTTTGATGCTGCAGTTGCCCTTACAGTTACTCCCGCCAGGGGTTCGCCATTATCGCCTGTTACTGTGCCGGTGATAGTGGCATTGTTCTGTTGAGCATTAACCTGCAATTGCGCTAAAGTAAAAAAGAGCCATAAAAGCCACACAGGCTTTAGATGTTTTTTGGTAATTACAATTTTCATGGAGTTTGTTATTTAGTTTAAATAATAATTATCAGCAATGCTATTTGTAAACAATACAAGTAATCAGGGCTGTTCTTTTTTCAGTTTTTCAATAATGAAATTATCATCTTCCTTTATAATTTTAAGATCATTCATCTGGCCAATTAGCTGCAATATATTTGTCAAAGAATCTTTTTTATTTATAGTGCCTGTAAAATTCATCGCTTCAATCTCAGCCTTATTGAATTTAATCTTTACAGAATAAAATTTTGAAAGCTTATCAATTACATCCGGCAAAGCGGTACCATCAAAAGCCAACTCATTAGCGGCAACAGGAGGTATCTCTTCAACAGGATTTTTTACCGCTGGTTTCGGCACAACTGCATTGTTTTTTATCCTGTCAACATTTACAAACATCTTTGCTGCGTCATAGTTCATTTGTTGACCCGGCAAAAGATATATATCATTTGTCCATCCTTTTAAACGGGGATTTATTGGCCTTATCACTACTTTGCCGGAAAATAATTTTACACTAATACTTCCGTTAAGATTGTTCCCTGTTGTTATTTTAAACTTAGTACCTAATGCCGTAGTGGTTAATGAACCTGCAAATACAGTAAAAGGTTTTGTTTTATCTTTTGCCACACTAAACAACGCTTCCCCGGTAAGTGATATATCTCTCTTATTAGTTTGAAAAGGCTCATCATACTTTATAACTGCACCCGGTAACAGGCTTACCACTGAGTTATCCTGCAGCACAATTTTCATAATTTTATTAGAATGGTTGCTTACTATTTTATGCGCTGGTTCAGCAAGGGTTAAAGTTTTTTGTAAAACAGTTTTAGCCGGAGAATCTTTACCGGTATATGAAAAGTGGTAAAAACCGGTACAAACAATTCCTGTGATAATTGCTGCAACCGCAGATTTTTTCAGCAACAATATCAATGCAGATCTTTTCTGTTTTGTTCTTATATTTTTCCATACTTCATTACAAAGCTCTTCGGGCATTACCTCATTTAATTGTGCAATGTTCCATTCATTTATTTCTAAGTATTTATTAAGCTCTTCAGTATTTTCTTTTAAATATGCTGCCACATACTTTGCCTGTTCAGCAGTACATTGTTTATTGAAAAAGCGTTCAATTAATTCAGCAGTTACTTTCATTGTATGCAGGCGTAAATAGAAATACGCACGAAACATTCGTTATCCTTCGCAGGGAAAAAATATTTTTTTTGAATCAGGAAAAATAGTGCCATGGCAAGCCTGTAAATATCAAAATGTAAATGAATATTAAATTGAATTTGAAGAGGCGCTAAAGTACGTGAACTGCAATGAGAATAAGCAGAAGCACTTTGCGCAGCTGGCGCAGCGCTTTGGCAAGATTGTTATCAACGGATTTAACTGATATAGATAAAAGTGCTGAAATTTCACGGTATGAATAACCTTCGAAGCGGTTTAATTCAAACACTTTTTTACGAAGAACAGGCATTGCAGCAAGCGCAGTCTGCATACGTGCTTTAATATCAAACTCGGTAGAAACATACACATGAGATGTGGCATTGTCAAGACTGTTTATTATTGATTTTTCTACCTTGCATTGATTGTTTTGGCGGCGCAGGTAATCAATATAAACAGTTCGGGCAATTTGAAATAAATGCTGATCTAATAAATAATCCGGTGAAAGTGATGCCCGGTATTTCCAAAGTTTTAAATAGGTAGTTTGCAACAAGTCTTTTGCATCATCTGCAGATTTCGTTTTCCTAAAGAAATACGCATAAACTTTTTTACATGATTGCAGGTAAGCTTGTTCAAATACAAACCTATCTCCTTTCTTTATAGCCTCAATCATTAGGCTAAACTACAATAATCTTACGAAATTTTTTTTGTACCAATATGTTTTAAACACACTCTCAGCATGTGCTTTTCCTTAAGCAATTAACCTGAATGCTTAAATGAGCACAATGGAATTAAGCAACTCCATATTAATCAAATAAGCGCTGCTATTCATTATAATGCAGGCAAACGAAAGAATGAAAACTATTATGCAGCAATGAAGACGATCAGTTTAAAAGCCTGGCAACAGTACAGCAAAGCGATGTAATCAGCTAATATGTTTGTTTATAATATTGAGTAACTCACCTGTTTTAAAAGGTTTACTTAAAAATCCCTCCGCCTTACATTCCTTTACATATTTGTCGGGCATTGGATATACGGAGCATAGTATAACAGGCAATTCTAATTTTTCCTTTGCGCTTTTTAATTCATTACATATTTCGCCGCCATCAGCGCCGTTTAAATCAATATCAAGTATCATAAGGTCAGGAGTAAAAGATTTTATTGTCTCTGAAATAACAGACCATTCATGAACGGTTTTTACCTGGAAATGGTGGTGAATTAATATCAGCTGTATAGCAAATAAAATATCTATGTCATCATCTACTATAAGAATCTTTTTCATAATATTGGATATATTGTTAACCGGTATTATAAAGATAATAGTAGAAAATTATAACCAGTTAGATTTATTTATTTCTTCAGGTACATGTATGTAAGAATTGTAATCATCGGGCAATAAGGCAGAAGCCCGCCAGGACAAACACAGCCAAACAATAGTTACAACTGACATCACTGTTGTTATTACCTTACATAATTATTAAGACTTTTTTCTTTCAAGAATAGTATATACACCGCCGGCAACTAATCCTCCGGTTAAGTAAAGTAATATTGTTAAGAATTGTGTTTTGTTGGTAGCATTGCTGTATTGTTCATTCAATCCTATTTTACCTGGAAGTGCAACTGCCCCTATTCCTGCTGAAAGCCCGATGGCAGCGCCTGTTAGTAAACTGTATTTCGGCTTTATGCCAACCATAGAATAATACATTGAATTTCCAATGATGTCTCCGCCAAGAGCAAGCTTCTGAAGATCATCAGCAGGTGGTATTTCACTACCGGATGCAGATAAAACTTTGGCCAATCCCTGCTGGCCTAATTTGTCCATCCGGGGCGCAGCGGTTACATTCTTTTTCAGCAACTCATGTAAAAGTGTAAGTGCTAATGCGCCTGCTAAGCCGCTGATTATGGATGATGCTTTCATAAAATGTTTTTTAAGTGTTTGCAAAAATCAGATTTTATTGGCATTTGAATCACAATAAAATATAATGTTTTGGTTCTATAATGTTTAATGCCTTCTTCTTAGCAAAGCTATGCAGTATATGTGCGCCGGAAATATGTATGGCGTAAATATTGTAAGCCATCCTGTATCAAACTTATGTATGCATATAAAAAATTCAGTAACAAAAAAGCCGCTCGAACAAAAGACAATAGTAATTACCGGGGCATCAAGCGGCGCAGGGCGGGCAGCGGCCATACGTTTTGCTGGCAGGCGTTGTAACCTGGTGCTGGCTTCCCGTAATGAGGAAGCGCTGCAAAGTACAGCTGAAGAATGTGAAGCATTAGGAGCCAATGTGCTTATAGTTGTTACAGACGTAACTCATGCTGAGGCGGTACAACTGTTAGCCCAAAGAGCTGCAGCATTTATGGGCGGTATTGATGTATGGATAAATAACGCCGGAGTACTGGCAGTAGGAGCTTTTACTGATGTTCCTATCGCTATACATGAGCAGGTGATTAAAACAAATCTTATGGGATATATGCATGGCGCTTATGCGGTACTTCCTTATTTTAAAGAGCAGGGTTATGGAGTCATTATCAATAATATTTCTGTAGGAGGTTATTTACCGGTTGCCTACGGTGGCAGTTACTCTGCAAGCAAGTTTGGTTTGCGTGGGTTATTTGAGGCGCTGCAAAGTGAACTTTCACCTTATGCTGATATTCATGTGTGCAATATGTACCCGGCATTTTTAGATACACCAGGTGTACAACATGCCGCAAATTATACAGGAGTATATGTGAAACCTGCGCCACCGGTATTTAATCCGATACATGTTGCTGATGTAATGGTAAAGCTGGCACAACAACCACGGCCTTCTACCACTACAGACATGGCAACACCTTTGCTTAAAGTTGCTTATGGATTGATGCCGCAACTTACCAGGAGAATAATGGAAAAAGTTATGCGTGTCTATTTTAAAAATGCTCCTGCATTGCCGCCAACAGATGGAAATGTAATAATGCCGGTAAGTTATGGTAATGCTGTTTTTGGTGGATGGAACTCTGCACTTGATGCCGGCAACCGTAAGAGGCTAATGTTGAAAGGCTTGCTGGTAGCAGGTGCACTTGCAACCGGTATCATTTTATTGAAAGCGAAAAGACGGTAAATTTTATAAGAGTTAACCTAAAGACAAGTGTCGTCATCTGCCCGAAGGTGCATGTAATGTAATGGGGCATAGCCCTGTAGGGGCGGGGATATTAATAGCACATAAATATAATAAATCTGCTAAGCTTTGCATGAGCGATGTTTATTATTGCCGCTCCTATGGAGCTATAAAATTTTATTTTTCTATTACTACATACCGCTCCTAAGAAGCCTGCTTTGCTTAACTAAATGACATTAAGCGTCCCTTGTAAACTGAGTAAAAGGTGTAAACTCCTTAAGGCTTAACACTTGTAATTTTATAAAATAATAATTTACTGCAGAGTTAAGTATGAGCGGACGCTCTGGCGCTAAAAAAGTTAAACCGATTGAATTTATAAAAACACATTTTTGTAGAATAAGATTGAAATAGGACCTTCCTTAAAAAATGTATAACCAAACCACCATGAAGGTGGTTTAGTTAAAAAAGTTTAATGTTATTTTACATTCGTTTGAAGCCATTCATAAATAAAAGAAGCCACTTCTTCCCAACCCGGTTCGCCACATATATAATGGCTACGGTTTGCAAATTCTTTAAAAGCGGTGATGCTGACTTCATCGGTATAAGCTTTCGCATTTTTTTCATTAAGCTCAGGTGGAATTATCTGGTCTTTTTCGCCTCCTATAAACAACAAAGGCATATGAGGAAGATCGAGATCAACCTTACCCTGGCTACCCATACAATCCCGCAATACATTACGGCTGTCATTAGTTGCATACTCCTGGTATGCTGCATTTGATTGTTCCATTGTAAGTGTGTTTGCAAAGCTTTCATGGAAACCTTTTTCATCCATCAAAAAAGGTTGATCACCTTTAAGAGGATTTGTAATCATTAGGCTGTTTTTAAAAAATCCCCAATCAAAAGAAAGCATAGCATTGGGGGCAACAGAATCAATAGCAACACCACCCGAAATAAGATTTTTTTCAGACAGCAGTTGAACTATAAGCCCGCCAACAGAATGACCTATCACAATGGGTCTTTCACTTTGCGAAGAAACAATACTTTCTATTTTAGTAACGATTTCATCAAGGCTTAATTCTCCAAGCCCCGAAGGGGGATGTTGACGAAGTGTTGCAGGTTCGCCTTCATGTAATGGCCATGCAGGCGCTATACATGTATATCCTTTTTCTTCAAAAAAAGTAATCCATTTTGTCCAGCTTTTTGGGTTTTGAAACATTCCATGTACAAATACAATTGTTTTTTTCATAAATTTTTAATTTTAAAAACATACTTAAAAAAATCTGCTATGGATTTGCCTGGTGAAAAAAATTTTGAGATAGAACTTCCCTTACATTAAGTAGCCTGCGCATGCGTCCGCTTGTGACTGAATTAAAGGCGTAAATACTTAAATCTTAAAACGGAAATGAAAAGAAATATCAAGGAGGAACAAAACATGGATTTCATATATTACGTTTGAATTAAAAGTACTTTAAATTCTCAGCATAATAAGTTGGCAACGAACAACAATTAACCACCTTACCCATATCAGGATTAGTTAAAAATATGCATCTCCGGAGATCAACTACTTGCGTAAAATGGCTGTGCAATATCTTTGCTTAGGGTATCCTATTCATGTTGCTCCTTAATATCTTCAATCACTTTTACAAAAACATTGCTTAATATTTCATCAGCTTCGCCGGCTACTTTAAGTATTTCATCAATGTTTATTGGCTTAAGGTGTTTGGGATCGCATTCGTCTGTTATCACACTTACTGCGGCGCATTTAATACCAACCTGGTTTGCGACTATCACTTCAGGCACGGTGCTCATGCCTACCATATCAGCGCCTATCTTGCGGAGGTATTTGTACTCGGCTTTTGTTTCAAGATTAGGCCCGCTTACTGACACGTAAACTCCTTTTTGCAACTTAACATCAAGCGAAATGAAAGCTCTCTTTAGTTGCTTGCTTAACTTTGCATCATAAGGGCTGCTCATATCAACAAAACGGTTACCAAAGGCCTCGTCATTAAGGCCTCTCAAAGGATTATCAGGGTGAAGGTTGATGTGATCTTTAATAAGCACAAGGTTGCCCTTTTTGTATTTTTTATTCATGCCGCCTGCGGCATTACTTAAGAGCAAATATTTTACACCTAACTCTTTCATAACCCTTACCGGGAATGTAATTTGCTGCATACTGTAACCTTCATAGTAATGAAAGCGGCCTTGCATTACAAGTACTTTTGTGTTACCAATACTGCCATTAATAAGCCGGCCTTTATGAAACTCCACCGTTGATACAGGGAAATGAGGTATCTGGTGAAAAGGGAAAGTTTTTTCGATAGTCATTTTTTTTATTAAAGCGCCAAGACCGCTGCCCAGCACAACTCCAGCAACAGGATTTGCAATACCTTCCTTAATTAAATAGTTAGTGGTTTCTTTTAACTTGTCTAAAAGCCTCTGCATATAATTTGTATTTTTGATTAGTGAAACTGAATGAGTGAGTAAGCCGTATCTAACTGGATGAAAATTACGGTATTTGCTTTTCTTTTTTCATGGCTCAATTCTATGAACATTTCTATTGCTGATAAAACAAAGGAACATGCAGTTGCTCTCATTTCAATTTCCCAGCAGTTTTTACTTGCTGCTAAAACAAAACAGCCGGCAGATTCTTTCATAGATATTCTAAGAAATATTTCTGAAAAAGACCTCAGCAGCCAGTTAACTTCAGATGATTTAAAAAAAGCTTTCTGGATAAACCTTTACAATGCCTGCACACAAATTCTTTTGACAAACGATCCGGCAAAATATCAAAACCGTTCTATGTTTTTTTCTGGTAAGCTGATAGAGATTGCAGGCACAAAAATAAGTCTTGATGATATAGAGCATGGCATTTTAAGAAGATCGAAAATTAAATGGAGCTTAGGTTATCTGGATAAAATATTCCCATCTGCGTTTGAGAAGTTAAACAGGGTTGACAACGTTGATTACCGTATCCATTTTGCTTTAAATTGTGGCGCTGCAAGTTGTCCTCCAATTGCTTTCTATGATCCTTTGCAATTGAACAGGCAGTTAAACCTTGCTACCAAGGCATACCTGCACACAGATGCTAAATATGATGCTGCAAATAACAGCATTGCTTTACCTGCAATCATGGGATGGTTCAGGGCAGACTTTGGCGGCAAAAGGAAAATGATAGCTTTACTAAAAGATATGAATGTTATCCCCCAGGACAAGAATCCAAGTATACATTTTGATAAATATAATTGGAAATTGTTTCTTGAAAAGTATAAAACTTAATGCTAAAAAACGAATTGGAAACACGAATTACAAACACCAATTACAAACACGAATTACACGAATTATGCAAATATACCGCTTGCTTTTAATCGTGTAATTAGTGAATTAAATTTGTGTAATTAAATTAATTTTCTCCATAACATAACAATTAATACCAATGAATAATCATTATTACAATGCGGAAGACCTGAATAAATTTGGAGCCGTAGGCGAATATCAAAAAGAATTAGCCGATAAATTCTTTGGATGGTATGGCGAAGTATTTAAAGACAGTGCACTCTCTGCAAAAGAAAAATCATTGATTGCACTTGCTGTAGCACATGCGGTGCAATGCCCATATTGTATAGATGCTTATAGCAGCGATGCTTTTGAAAAAGGCTGGAGTGAATCACAGATGATGGAAGCCGTTCATGTTTCCGCAGCTATAAAAGGCGGCTCTGCGCTTGTGCATGGCGTGCAAATGATGAACAAAGTAAAAGAGATAGCTATGTAGTTTTTTACAACAATCATGACTATTTGTTGTTTTAATTTTGAATATAGTTTAGTGAATGTTTACTTAACTCTTAAATAAAACTTTGGCTGCAGAAGAGCATACATTAAAAACACTGAAGAGACGGCAACATCTTTTAGCCGATGTGAATGCACAATTGAAAATACTGGAACATGGGCGTACAGGTGATTTCACTTTAGTTCCATTTCAGCAAAAACTTGAAGAGTCTGCTTTGTATCCATTGCATCCAACTGCTATAGATATTTTCCAGGTGAATGCAGGCAAGATGTGTAACCAGGCCTGCAGGCATTGTCATGTAGATGCCGGACCAGACCGTACAGAAATAATGACAAGAGATACTATGCAGCAATGTATTGATGTATTGCAAAAAAACCCTTCTTTACAAACCGTAGATATCACCGGCGGAGCGCCTGAACTTAATCCTGATTTCAGGTGGTTTGTTGAACAAATTAAACAGCTCGGCAGGCACATTATTGTACGCTGTAATCTCACTATTATTCTTGCCAACAAAAAGTTTAATGATCTGCCTGAATTTTATAAGCAACATAATATTGAAGTGGTTTCTTCGCTGCCTTTCTATCAAAAAGAAAGAACAGACAGGCAACGCGGCGATGGTGTTTTTGCGCAATCAATAAGTGCCTTGCAAATGCTAAATGCAGTTGGTTATGGCATTGCCGGCAGCGGCTATGTATTGAATCTTGTGTACAATCCTGCAGGTGCATTTTTACCGCCATTACAAAGTGCGTTGGAAAAGGAATTTAAACAAGCATTGTATAAAGATTATGGAATAGTTTTTAATTCATTATTTTCTATCACTAACCTTCCCGTAAGCCGCTACCTGGATTATCTTTTGACCAGTGGAAATTATGAAAGGTATATGGAAAAACTTATTGCTGCCTACAATCCTGCTGCCGCATTAAATGTAATGTGTCGCAATACTATTTCAGTAAGTTGGGATGGATTTTTATACGATTGTGATTTTAACCAGATGCTGGATCTTAAAGTAAGCTGCACTACTAAACATATCTCGGCCTTTGATATTGATATGCTCAATGCACGGGAAATAATTGTAAATCAACATTGCTACGGATGCACGGCCGGCGCAGGTTCCAGCTGTGGTGGTGCTGTTACTGTATAAGTCTCACCTAAGATAAATTTTATAAAATGAGATAGATTTTAAATGTTCTGCAATGACAAATGCGCTTATAATTTTTGTAAAAAATCTTATACCTGGTACAGTAAAAACAAGGTTATCTAAATCATTAGGTGAAGAGAATGCTTTGAAGGTTTATCAACAACTTCTGGTGCATACGAATTCAATTACAAGAAATATTTCTGCTGATAAATATGTCTTCTATTCTGATTATATCGAAGAGAATGATCTGTGGGAAAATGAGGTGTATAAAAAAGCAATACAGCAAGGCAGAGATCTTGGAGAACGCATGAAGAATGCATTTGATGATTTGTTTAACAAATGCTGTAAAAATGTTATAATAATCGGAAGTGACTGTTATGATTTAAATGAAGATATAATAGCACATGCCTTTGAGAAGTTAAAAGAAACAGATATTGTAATAGGGCCGGCAAAAGATGGCGGTTATTATTTACTTGGAATGAAGGTTTTAATGCAGCAGTTTTTTACCGGTAAAAGCTGGAGCACAAATAATGTTTTAAAAGAAACAATTGCAAACATTGAAGATTTGCATTATTCTTTTTACCAGCTTCCGCAATTAAATGATGTAGATGTTGCAGAAGATATAAATTTTACTTATTGAATCAGGTGTATCATTCTGCCAATATATTCTTGCTGATTGCTTTTTCCCGTGCAGGCTTTTCAATGTCCGGTGTTTGCTTTCTCTTTTTAAAAGGCAAGGTTAATAAAAAGCCTGCAGTAACTTCCTGCGCATTTCTATAAGCAGGTATTCCAATGGTTATGCTGTTTTGTGCAACATTTAATTGTACCGTTTTACCAATGCGATCCCAAAAAGAAAAGATGACTGCAAAATTACTATCCATTTCATCTTTTACAATAGAATGATGAATGCCATGCATGCGTGGTGTTACAAAAACAATATTGATAATTCTTTCTAATTGTATTGGCAATTTCAAATTGCTGTGGTGAAACTGTGTGGCAGCCTCAAATATTATTTCATAAATCAAAACCAGCACCGGGCTTGCACCAGACACGAATACGAATGCTCCTCTGAAAAACAAAGAGCCTGCCAGTTCACCATAATGAAAACGTGTTGCAGTACTCACATCCAGGTCAATATCTATGTGATGAACAATATGAAAGCGCCATAGCAGAGGAAGCTTGTGATTAAGTATGTGCCATAGGTAATTTGTATAATCGAGGATAAGAAATGCAATCGAAGCTTCCAGCCAACCAGGAAGATTATATAAATAATTTAAACCGATATGCAGCTTTTCATTTTGTATGGCAAGCCAAACAATTACCGGCAAAAACAAAAATCGCAGCAATATGAATGACGGAATGGAAATTAAATTATTAATCAGCAATCGCTTCTTTTTCTGCTGAACTCTTTTGCGTAATGCAAACTTGTTTTCTGCGTAGAAGAGAAACACAAACACCGCCACTAAAATTGGGATGCCTTTCCAATCAAAGAGTTCATGAATAACGTTCATAATTTTTCTATTCTGAATTGTAACTTACCAATATATTATTTTACCCTAATGTTACACTTTGTCTTGTTTTATTAATTTACGGTATATAATTACCAGTTTGTTTTGTGACACACCTGCTTTGTACAGCAAATAAATAAGAAAAAATATTACCTGCATTTTATACGTTCCATTCCATGTATACTTTCTTGCAGAAGTAGTAATGGACTGCCGCATCACTCTAAATTTACCAAATCTTTTTAAGCGGTGAATGATCTCCTGGTCTTCCATCACAATAAGTTTTTCATTAAAGCCTCCTGCTTTTGTAAAAACATCTTTTAAAACAAAAAGGCTTTGATCGCCGAACCGGAAAGCATCAATATCAAACCTGGTAAACCATGCGTTTGCTTTTAAAAACCAATGCGCCTTGTCAAACTGTAAACGAAAACATCCAATGCCGTAACCATTATTTATTTGCTCTGCAATGTTTGTTGCAAAACCGGGAGGAGGATAACTATCCGCATGAAGAAAATAAAGCACGTTTGCCGCAGCATGTAAAGCGCCATAATTCATTTGCGAAGCACGGCCTTTTTTTGGACAAATAATTGCCCTTACGCCGGATTTAATTGCAGCTTCAACAGTATCATCAGTACTTTGCCCGTCAGCAATAATTATCTCCGCTAAGCCGGTGCTGCTATGTTGTGTAAGGTAATTTATAAGAGATACAATATTTTTCTCTTCATTAAAAGTGGGTATTATAATGCTTAGAAGACATTCATCTTTCATGTATTAAAGTAACATATAAAGTTATTACCATTAATGATGATGCCTGAGAACCTTCCCCTAACAACACTTTATATAAATTTTTGCGCAATTATAACAATGCTTAATTTGTAGCAATAAATATTTAAGCACAAGCAATTTTGAAAATATTACTGCTTACTTTTTCGTGTATTTGCTGTATGGTTTTATTTGGGCAAAAAAAGAATGATGCATACCAGTTACACATACACAAAGCTTCTTCAGCTATACACATTGATGGCGTAATGAATGAGCAAGCCTGGCTTAATGCTGAGGCTGCCGCTAATTTTTTTACGGTGCTTCCTATGGATACGGGAAACGCAAAAGCACATACAGAAGTACGCATGACTTATGATGCAAACAACCTATATATTATTGCAGTTTGTTATCTTGTAAAGCCCGGCGCTTATATGGTGGAATCGCTAAGGCGTGATTTTACTTTTGGTAAGAATGATAATTTTATTTTTTTTATTGATCCCTTTAACGACCGAACCAATGGCTTTACATTCGGCGCAAATGCAGCAGGTGCTCAATGGGATGGAATGTTGTACAGCGGCGGATCTGCTGATCTTAGCTGGGATAATAAATGGATATCTTCAGTAAAAAATTATCCTGATAAATGGATATTTGAAGCTGCTATTCCTTTTAAAAGTATCCGTTATAAAAAAGGCATTTCAAAATGGGGAATCAACTTTAGCAGGCTGGATATTAAGGTTGCCGAAAAGTCTGCATGGGCGCCAGTTCCACGCCAGTTTCCTACAGCTTCATTGGCTTATACAGGTAACCTGATTTGGGATCAGCCGCCGCCGGAAATGGGCGCAAACATTTCGATAATTCCATATGCACTGGCTGGCCTTACAAAAGATTATATCACCAACAGCAAAATTGATCTTAAAAAAAATATTGGTGCAGATGCAAAGATAGCAGTCACCTCTTCCATCAATCTTGACCTTACAGTGAACCCTGATTTTTCGCAGGTGGAAGTGGATAAACAGGTTACTAATCTCAGCCGCTATGAATTATTTTTTCCCGAAAAGCGGCAATTCTTTTTAGAGAACAATGACTTGTTTGCAAACTTTGGCTACGCTAATATCCGGCCTTTTTTTTCACGCAGAATTGGCCTTGGAGTTCCTATTAACTATGGCGCAAGATTAAGCGGAAGTATAAATAAAAACTGGCGTATTGGCGTAATGGATATGCAAACAAAACATGTAAATGAAACCGGTTTGCCTGCACAAAACTTTGGTGTGATTGCCTTACAAAGAAGAGTGTTCTCAAGGTCAAACATAAGAGTGATGCTGGTAAACAAGCAATCTGTTAATTATGATCATCTCAGCGATACCACAAAACCTTTATACTCACAATACAACCGTAATCTCGGAGCAGAGTACAATCTTGCGTCACCTGATAATAAGTGGACAGGAAAAATAATGGTAATAAAGTCTTTCAGCCAGGCCAAATCAACCAACAACTTTGTACATGCGGCAAACCTGCAATACTTAAGTAAAAGATGGCTGATAGCGTGGCAGCATGAATATGTGGGCAGTAACTATAGCGCAGAAGCCGGCTATGTGCCCAGGCGAAATTATATAAAAGCAAATCCTGTAATAGGGTATTTATTTTTCCCTAAAGGCGGTACTGTATTGAGCCACGGGCCAAGGCTTACATCAACATATTATTTTAACGAAGCCTGGCACCAGACAGATAATGAATCAACGCTTTACTATTATGTAAACTTTCGTAATCAAAGCACTTTTGATGCATGGGCGGCGCATGACTATGTACAATTATTACAGCCCTTTGATCCTACAAATTTTTCAAAAGATACTTTGGCAACAGGCACCAGGCACCGGTGGAATGCTTATGGCACCGACTACTTTTCCAAGCCGCAGCGATTACTTACATATGATTTTTCAACACGCTTGGGAGGATATTATTTACATGGCTCAAGGCTTAGTTTGTCGGGCAATGTTGGTTATCGCTTTCAGCCTTATGTAAGCATTGCCTTAAGCGGCAGTTATAATCATATCAATCTTGCTAAGCCGTGGGGCAACACGGATTTATGGTTAGTAGGCCCACGAATTGATGTTACAATGACCAACACTTTATTCTTTACAACGTTTATACAATATAATAACCAGTTGCAAAATATTAACCTGAACACAAGGCTGCAATGGCGTTACAAGCCTGCATCAGACATCTTTCTTGTATACACTGATAATTATTATCCCTCTCCTTTATATGTGCGCAACCGTGCTTTTGTAATAAAAATTACTTACTGGTGGAACAGGTAATTGTTTATAGATCCTGATGTATGATCTTATCAAAAACATACCAATTACATGAACATTAAAGCGTAATTATTCAAAATTTAAATTATAATTGTTCGGCAGAATTTGATTATTGGTAAAGAAATAATTAATTTTCCTTTTACCCCTTATGCTCACTGCAGAACTACGTACCGGTATTGAAAGTAAATGGAAAGCCTGTTGGCCAATCAGCCAGGTAAAGCCATTAGTCTTTCTTGATCTGCTTACTTACCTGCTTTTTATAAAAAAAATAGATGATAGACAATTACTATCTGAAGGCTCCGCTCCTCTTGCAGGCGATAATTTTATATATACAATAGAACAGGATGAACTTCGCTGGAGCAGGTTCAAAGATTTGAATGCTCAAAATCTGCATAACGTTTTTATTAAAGAACATGGCGTACTTGACTTCATAAAAAATTATGGGCAGTCAAAACATTTATATAGCTTGTTTTTAAAAGAACCTTTGCTGTTAATACCTACACCTGGCTTGCTGGCCAACACTGTTGATATTGTGAAAACAATGGAGGCAGAAGATGATGTCACCACAGCAGCTATATATGAATACCTCTTAAACAAAGTTGAAATTATTGGGCAAAATGGACATGTATATGCGCCAGGTTATGTTGTAAAACTAATGGTTGCATTAATGCAGCCTGATGCTGAAGATGTGCTTTTGGATCCTTCCGCAGGCAATGGAAGTTTTTTGGTAAACAGTGCAAAGTATGTGGCTGTTAAAGATCCTGTTTCGCCTGAAGAAATTAAAAAAGAATTTAGCGAAAAAAAATATAAAGGCATAGAGTCTGATCTTATTCAGCTTCGCATTTGTGCTATGAATATGATACTGCATGGCATTGAACATCCGGAATTAGAAGCTGTAAATGTTTACCATAAAACCAATGTCAATCTTAAGGAACAGCCAACTTTAATACTTTCAAACTTATTTTTTAAAAGTCCTGAAAATGATATTGCTGTTGGTGCAGGCACTTCAAAAACAGACCTTACAATTAGCATGGAGCTGTACTTTTTAAATCTTATTTTAAGAAGTATGAAAGCAGGAACACGGGCAGCCTTAATTGTTCCTGAAATAGTATTGTATGATAATGAAACAAAGATTAAAACAATAAGGCAGCAGATCATTGATGATTGTAAACTGCAGGCGGTGATATCTTTACCCGTTAAAGCTGCCTCAGTTTTCTCCGGCGCCAGCATTGTTATTTTTAATAAATTATCCTCGTCTATTACTGATAAAGTTTGGTTTTATAAAATGAAAACTGCAAAAGCAGGGCTAAACAAAAACGCTGCAGATTTATTAAACACAGTTAAACCTGATGCACTCAACTTTACTGAAGAATATGATGATGTGCTGGATATTTTAAGTCGCTGGAATAATGAAGAGCAGGAATTGGCAAGGCAAAGAACAGCGAAAAGTTTTTATGTATATATTGATGAGATAAAAAATAATAATTACAATCTCTCCTACAACGAATATAAAAAAAATACAGAAGAAATTTCTAATCAGTATGAAGCTGGTGTTGCAGATAAAGAAATTACAAAGTGGAATTCATTTAAAAATTATGCAGCACCACATATTGCAAAAATAAGACGAAACATAAAAGTTACTCCGGTTAAAAACCGGTTTTCGCTCATACTGATATTTCTTTTCTTTATCTGGATGGCAGAAGTTGCATTTACGTTTTTATATTTTAAAGATGACCATATTGCCTTCACTTTAAAAAGATCAACTGACTCAGTTAAGCCAGTGTCTAATATAAGTAAACTTAGCCCTGATACGATATCATCCCAACTTACAACGGCCGAACAAACAAAGGCAATAATGAAAGATACTTCAGCTACAAGCCGGCTTCAAAAACAGGGCGGAGATGTTTTGGATAGCATAAAAGATCCGGAAAACATGTTGGTTAGATACAATATTGCAGACACTGCAGCCGGGTATATAAATGATGAAACGGATAAATATAAATCCCGGAATACTTCAAAGAAATATCTTGTAATTGATACAGCCTATTTTAATAACAAGCCTGATAAAAGCACACGAAGGAAAACTTATCTTGATCCTTTAAATAAAAATGTACTAAATCCGATTGATGATAAAAACGGATTTATTTATGTGGTATATACCAATCGCCTCGGGCTAACATCAAAGGGATGGATAGATAAAAAAAATCTTAAACCATTAAGATAATACCTTTTTAAATGCGATTTTTTTCTCTTTCATATAGCTTTTTTTACAGGAAATTTCCAAATTAAATTGAAGGCAACAGCACAAGATTATAACTGTATTAGTAATTGTACGATTGACAATAGTATTTTCCACATGATGTTTTAATTAAAATAACTCTTCTGTGATTGCAGATTGATATTTATATATACCTTCCAATTAGAAATCAAAAAAGAAAAACCAGGTAAGCTTTAAAATCCACCATTCGGTGTCTGTAAATTGCACAGTGTCTACTTATTACAGGCACTTTTTTTTTGGCGAACCTTATAAGCCATTAAATCCAATTCCCGTTAATCGGGTAAATATGAAGAAAATATTAGTAGTTGATGATGATGAAGATATTTTAAGTGTTGTTAAATACATTTTAATTTCTCAGGGCTTTGATGTACAAACGCATTCAACAGGTTTAGATGTACCGGATATTGTTTTACACTACGACCCCAATCTTATCTTGTTAGATATTCGTTTGCCTGGTAAATCAGGTACTGAAGTTTGCAAGGATCTTAAAAAAATGCACGCCGTTCTCCCCATAATCTTATTCTCTGCACATGCTGATTACAGACAATCATATGATACCTGCCATGCAGACGGATTTATCCAAAAGCCTTTTGAGATAAAAAATTTAATAGAAATTATCCGCCTCAACGTTAATTAATTTTTGAACCTGATTTGTTGAGACAAAATGTAGTTGATAAAGAAACAAAAACTAATCTACATGTATCATTAAATAGGTTTTTACATGATGTTCTATTTTTGAAATCAGTGCTCTGTTAACTTCATATTAGCGCATTATTAACTACACGAATTATAAAACAGGAATTACATGAATGAAGGGCTTGCTTTTGATCGTGAAATTAGTGAATCAAATTCGTGTAATCATTTAAGTCATTTTATTCAAAACATAAAACTTATTTGTATTTCAAATTTGTGTTCACCCACCAATACAATTTTCTGCATTTATCTTTAATAATGCGCATTTACATAATAGTATCAATACATTCATCACTAAATAGCAGTTCCGGTTTATTAAACTTTATAATCTGCAATGCGGCTCAGGAAAATCTTATTCTGTTAGCTAAGCTTACAAGATAAGAAGTAGTTTTGCGAAAATTTAAATGTAATGACAGCAACAAAAGGATATGCTACGCATTCAGCAACAGAGCCGGTAGTGCCGTTTGATTTTGAACGCAGGGAACCAGGGCCGCATGATGTGCAGTTTGATATATTGTATTGTGGTGTGTGCCACTCAGATATTCACCAGGTTCGTAACGAATGGGGAAACTCAAAATACCCTATGGTGCCCGGCCATGAAATTGTTGGCAGGGTAACCAAAGTAGGCGACCATGTAACTAAATTTAAACAAGGTGATCTTGCAGCAGTAGGCTGCCTAGTAGATTCATGTCGTGAATGTAAAAACTGTAAAAGAGGCCTGGAGCAATATTGTAAAAACGGAGCTGTAGGTACGTATAATGCTTATGAGAAAGATGGTAAAACACCCACCTATGGCGGCTATTCAAAGCATATTGTAGTGCATGAAGATTTTGTGTTACATGTACCAGGCACTTTGCCTTTGGAAACTGTTGCCCCGCTGCTTTGTGCAGGCATTACAACTTATTCTCCATTGCGTTATTGGAAAATAGGTAAGGGACATAAATTAGGTGTAGTAGGCCTTGGAGGCTTAGGGCATATGGCTGTAAAGTTTGCGGCATCTTTCGGTGCAGAAGTTACCATGCTAAGTACATCACCAGGTAAAGAAGCAGATGCACTACGCCTTGGTGCGCATAAGTTTGCGCTTACCAAAGACCCGGAACAGTTAAAAGAACTAAAAAGTTATTTTGACTTTATAATAGATACTGTATCGGCTCCGCACGATTATAATGCTTACTTAAATATGCTCGATACTAATGGTATTATGATATGCGTGGGCGTACCTCCTACCCCAACTGAGATATTGGGATTTAACCTTCTTGGCAATCGCCGAAGCATAAGTGGCTCAGGAATTGGCGGCCTTCCTGAAACACAGGAAATGCTTGATTACTGTGCTGAACATAATATTACATCTGATGTGGAAATAATAGATATAACCTACATAAATGAAGCTTATGAAAGAATGCTGAAAGGTGATGTTAAGTATCGTTTTGTTATTGACCTGGCAAATTTGTAGAGATGTTTTAATCAATGTACAGGTTTACTTTAACTCATTTTTCTTTTATAATATTGGCAGCATTTATCTTGCTTAGTTCAGTTATCATTCATCTTAAAATCTTTTAGTATTAAGTTCAAAGAAGATTAATTATAGCTTTTGTTGGTGGTTAAAAAAAGCAACAAGCAATGAGATTAACTCGATGTTATTTCAGTAGTAAAGGGGAAGTATATATAATTGTATCAAACGTTTTTTGTTTCTTTAAAATACTTAAAAGCCACATTCATTTTATTGCGATCAAATTCTTTTTCATTGTTTGCAAGCCATATTGTTGCTACGCCATTTCCGATAAAATTGGTAACAGCTCTCGCTTCACTCATAAATCTGTCAACCCCTAAAAGCAAAGCCAATCCTTCTACAGGTATCACTTTTATGGCTGTTAATGTTGATGCCAATACAACAAATCCGCTTCCGGTTACACCTGCTGCGCCCTTTGAAGTAATGAAGAGAATACCGATTATAAATACGTCCTGGCCAAGGCTTAAATGTACATTATAAACCTGCGCTAAAAAGATAACACTCATCACAAGATAAATTGTAGTGCCATCAAGATTGAACGAATATCCTGCTGGTATAACAAGACCAACTACTGGTTTTGAACATCCCATATTTTCTAATTTTTCCATCAGCAATGGCAAGCCCGGTTCTGAAGATGATGTACCAAACACAATTAATATTTCATTCTTAATATACTTTAAAAAATGCCACAGGTTTATCTTATAATATTTAAGAATAAACCTAAGTACAACAAAAATAAAAAGCGCCATAGTAATGTAAACAGTAAGCATAAGTTTTGCTAACGGGAGCAAAGTGTGAAGGCCGTATTTGCCTATTGTAAAAGCCATCCCTCCAAAGGCGCCAACAGGTGCAAGAACCATTACAAAATGAAGGGCTTTAAAAACATATTTTGAAATAAATGAAAGCGGCTGAATGACTTTTGCTTTGTTAGGGTATTTGCTTAAAAATATACCAAAAACAATGGCTGCAAGTAATACTTGTATGGTAAGGTTATCTTTTAAAAACTGCCACCAGCTAAAGCTTTGCGCCTGGCTCGTATACTGTATCATATCTGTTCCTTTTACTGTCGCAGTAACAACTCCTCTGCCAGGCTGAATAATATTTACAGCTATTACACCAATTATTAATGCAAACGTTGTAACAATTTCAAAATACAAAATGGCTTTGCCGCCTACCTTTCCTACTTTTTTTAAACTGCTCATTCCGCTTATGCCTAAGGTGATGGTTAAAAATATTATTGGATTTATGAAAAGTTTTACCACTTCAATAAACCATTTACCCAATGGCTGCATTTTTACTGCGGTCTGCGGAGCAAAGTATCCGAGAAGGGCTCCGGCTACAATGGCAGTGAGTACCCAAAAAGTAAGGTTTGTAATTATTTTTTTGAACATAACTTATTGTGAAAGATAATTCATTAACCATATTAAATTTTGCCTTACAGTTCTGTAATAAACTATCGCGTAATCATAAAAGAAAGATGTGTGAAAGGAAATCAGAAATAAGTAAAGCATTACTGTAAAATTTAATCTAAATAAGAACTGGAATCTTTTAAGTAAAAAAAATTAAGATACTGATGTTTCGTCTTTCGATTTATTCAGTTACTTAAAATATAACAGCGACAGTGTTTTTGAGCATAAAAAATATAAAGTTTATACTCAGGTTTTTATAATTCTCATTTTAGACATTGCAGAGAGTTTTTAGATGCCTGTTATGGCATGATTTTTCATAGCTTGGTGGTAACATTATTTTATAAAATATTAATAATTAAATTATGGAGCAAACAACAATTCTTGATGGATATAGTGATTTAGAAAAGGGCGCTTACCTTGGAGCAATTGCTTCTATTGCTACAGCCGACCGGAGTGCAAGTGAAGAAGAAAAAGCGTATTTAAAAGCACTTTGCCAGTCCGCAAATTTATCCGATGAACAAACTGAAATGATCTCTGAAACCGCTGACACACCAATTACGGATGAAGAATTAAAGCGTTGCCTTGATGTATTAAAAACCAGTGATCTTCGCTTTTCTTTGGTGAGTGATATAATTGCATTTGCTCAGTCTGACCACACCTATTCAGAAGAAGAAAAACAAAGCGTTCAAAAGATTGCCCAATACCTTGGCGTCAATCCTCAACAATTTTCATTATTAGATCAGTTTACTAAAAAGGCCGTAGAAGAAGCTCCTAAACATGCAGAGGCAATTCAGTCAGAGCAAACAACGCCAGGTGGTTTTTTGGATAGCCTGGGCTTTGGAGATAAACTAAAAAGTGCCGGCATAAATAGTAATTCGCTTTTAAAAGGAGCACTTGGCATAATTGGTCCCATCGTTATTGCCAAAATGTTAAGTGGAGGAGGAAGAAGCGGAGGTGGTGGTCTCTTGGGTGGATTATTTGGCGGCAATTCAGGCGGTGGATTGTTAGGTGGCGGAGGTCTTTTTGGTGGCAGCGGTGGATTGTTGGGTGGTGGAGGCGGATTGCTTGGCGGCGGAGGCGGGTTACTTGGCGGAGGAGGTGGATTACTCGGTAACTTGTTAGGCGGAGGCCGTGGTTTTGGCGGAGCAGGAAATTTACTTAGCCGCGTTCTTGGCAACAATGGATTCTAATTTCATCTATCAGTGATTTTATAGTTTTTTACTAAGGTGACTTGTTTAATTTCATTTTTATTAAATGTAAAACATATTGCAATACTTAGCAGAGAACTATATTGTAGTCTATATTGAGTTCACATAGGGACAAATACCAACCAACACAAACAACTATAGTGCGGAATTTTACGAAAAAACATTTAGGTATAGTACGTGATATTATATTTTTATACCGTAAAAACAATACTTACAAAACAACGCATTAGTGCTCTTGTATACGCATTGCAGTGAATGTATCTTTGTAGTAGAAGTTGATTGATGTTCATTAAACATTAATCACAATTATCCAAATATCATTGAAAAAAGCCATTTCCCAATCCAGGAAAAACCAAATAATCTGATATCAGTCAACTTCTATTTTTTTTCCAATTATCTGTTGAAAGTAACCTATCCAATTAAAAACCTGCCATACAAAGTATGGATCCATTATCTTATAAAAAGACGATTAACCAAAGAATGAAAATTAAATTATGAGAGGTTAAAACTTCTTAACTCCTGCAGTAATTGGCAGGAGTTTTTTATTTAGCGCAACATGAGTTTTCATAAATTGAGATTGCTTAAAACGCAAGTTGATTGATATTCTACTTTTACATAAAGTACGTCTCTTAATAGTTTTCTTTTCTAAAATTATGCGTTGTATTCTTAAATTAATTGCAGCGTTTTAAAGTCTTTAATTCCATTAAAATATTTTTTTAGAACATTTTCAAAAACCACGTTTGTATTTTGTATCGTACTGAATAACGTCATACATGATCTTAACTTAAGGTCATCCGGACTTCCAAAAATCTGGTTCGCTGTTTTTCCTTCTATTTTAAGCAATGCTTCTGAAATCTCAATCAGCCTGGAACTTAGAACAGGATTTTGCAAATAAAGGCTTGCTTCGTTCATGTCTTTTATTGCATAAAACCTGGCAGTTTCGCTAAATCCCAGTCCGGCTATTTGTGGAAAAATAAACCACATCCAATGACTTTGTTTTCTGCCGTTTTTTATTTCGTTCAAAGCATTTTGAAACTTGGTTTCCTGCGCATCTGTAAATCGTTTTAAATTGTATTGCGCTGTCATATTTTTAAGGTTTTAATAACGAGATTCTATTACAGTTTAAAAAATTAATATTTTGTCTTCTTAAGTAAAAATAAAACAGTCATCAACCTTTATATGTATAAAAAGAATTAGCCTGGGATGTGCAGGTAATTACCAGTTCATTGATGCAAACATGCGCTGGCAGGCTGCTGCAATAAAACACCACGTTGGCAACATCTGTTGCATGCAACGGCTCATAACCCTCATATACAGTCTTTGCTTTTGTTTCATCACCTTTAAAACGAACAAGTGAGAATTCAGTTTCAGCAGCACCGGGATGCACCACAGTTACTTTTATTTTATGCGGCAACAAATCAATTCGCTGCGCTTCACTAATGGCTGCCACCGCATGTTTTGAAGCACAATACACGTTTCCGTTTTGATACACTTCTACCCCGGCTGTGGAGCCGATATTAATAATGTGTCCTTTTTTATTCTTGATAAAAAAAGATAACACTGCTTTGGACACATACAATAATCCTTTTACGTTAGTATCTATCATAGTATCCCAATCATCTATAGAAGCATTTGCAAAATCATCTCTTCCTAAAGCAAGTCCTGCATTATTTACAAGTACTTCTATGTTTTTCCATTCATCAGGAATACTGTTCAATGAAGATTCTACCTGTTCTCTTTGCTGCACATCAAATACAAGCGGAAGTGTTTGTACATTATATTTTTCTTCAAGAAAATGAGCCAGTTCAAGCAATAGGTTCTTTCTTCTTCCTGTGATTATACAATTCCATCCTTCAAACGCAAATTTTTCTGCGATGGCTTTACCAAAACCGGAAGTAGCGCCGGTAATTATGATGATCTTATTCATGCAATAAAATTAGCTGAAGAAGTTTAACCGATAAAATCAGTTTCATTTATATATACATAAGCACTATATAACTGAAGACTAAATTGTAAATGTTATCAATGCATATTATCTTTAATTAAGACTTATTTTTTAGTGCCAAATAAATAAATTGTCAACTTGTTATGAAAATAGCTACTTATAATGTTAACGGTGTCAATGGACGTTTGCAGGTTCTGCTTCGATGGCTCAATGAAACATCGCCGGATGTTGTTTGCCTGCAGGAGTTAAAGGCTCCACAGGAAAAATTTCCGGAGAAAGCCATACAGGACGCAGGTTATAACGCCATTTGGCATGGGCAAAAAAGCTGGAACGGTGTTGCTATCCTGGCCCGTAACGGCAAACCCGAAGAAGTACGCCGGGCACTTCCTGGTGATCCTGAAGATAGTCACAGCCGCTATATTGAAGCAATTATCAACGGCATAGTCATTGGTTGTTTATACCTGCCAAACGGCAATCCTGCACCCGGCCCAAAATTCGATTATAAGCTGCGTTGGTTTGAACGGTTGACTGCACATGCCGCTGAACTGCTTGAAGCTGATGTTCCTGTATTATTGACCGGGGATTACAATGTGATGCCAACAGAGCTGGATGTTTATAAGCCGGAGCGCTGGCAGGATGATGCGCTCTTCAGGCCGGAAGTTCGATCAGCTTTTAAAACATTGGTAGCGCAGGGATGGACTGACGCAATTCGAAAACTTTATCCCGGGGATGTTATTTATACTTTTTGGGATTACTTCCGCAACGCTTATGGCCGCAATGCAGGTTTACGTATTGATCATTTCCTGCTTAGTCCACATCTCAAAAAGCGACTTGTTGCTGCAGGTGTTGACAAAGATGTTCGCGGATGGGAAAAAACGAGTGATCATGCTCCCGTTTGGATCGAATTATCTGACGATAAAACAGGTAAGAAAACTAAGTGAGTTGCGCTGATGAAATGCGAGTGACTAATAACAATTGTTTGTTTTATTTGTAAAATAATTCAGTTGGTGACTTATTTTTAATTGCTTAACTGATGAAACCAGATATTGCAAACAGAGAAGATATTGATCGGTTGGTGAGCGTTTTTTATGGAAAGCTTTTAGAAGATAATTCTATAAATTACATTTTTAATAATGTAATAAAAATCAACATGGAAGCGCATCTTCCGTTAATTGCTGATTTTTGAGAAAGCATTTTATTCAACAGGAATGCTTATCATAATAACCCTATGAAAATTCATCTTGATATACAAAATAAAACGCCTTTGTTAAAGCACCACTTTGATACATGGTTACGCTATTTTATTTTCACCGTAGACGAACTGTTTGAAGGAAGTGTAGCCTTAAAGGCAAAAGAAAGAGCTTTATCAATAGCAACTGTAATGCAAACAAAAATAACGCAACAAAAACTTTAGAACAATTTCAAAGGAATAACTTCCTGGTTAAGTTCCTGGTTCTAAAAATTCTTTTAAATCATTCAGCCCTTTTTCCCATCCTTGTTTGTGAGGTAATGTTCCTTCTTCATTCTCAAAATTTTCCTGCAGAACATTTATGTTTGATGTATCATCTTTTCCGGAAAACGATATGGTAAGTTTATAGCTTGAATCTTTTACATCATCTTTAGGCAGTTGCCAGTTCCATGAATATACTAACTTTTCATTTTCTCTTACTTCAATATATTTTCCTTCAATCACAAGACTATTATCTTCAAATACATATTTAACGATACCATCTTCATGCAGATCATTAATTACTTCAGTTAAGTTTTTATCCATTGGTTTCCACCATTGTTTAAGAAGTTCAGGCTGTGTCCATGCGTTGTATAATTTTTCAACCGGTGTATTAAATTCTTTTGAAACTGTTACTTTTAAATCGTTATTTTCCATGTTTAATTTTTTTATAATAACACTCTTTAATGTATAAATGTTTAAAAAATATTATGATTTAAAAGACTTATAATCATTACATCAGCAAACCTGGCAGT
Source organism: uncultured Chitinophagaceae bacterium (assembly GCA_964236235.1). Classification (GTDB taxonomy): domain Bacteria; phylum Bacteroidota; class Bacteroidia; order Chitinophagales; family Chitinophagaceae; genus Ginsengibacter. Next base: position 6,784 of record CAXSDW010000013.1, on the reverse strand, counting down.
AGCTAATTTGCTATTTGTTCTTTTAAATTAAAAACATCTTTCAGCGCTCTTTTTGCAGCATGATAGCCGCACATGCCATGAACTCCACCACCCGGCGGCGTAGAAGATGAACAGATATAAATTCCTTTAGCAGAGGTGCGATAAGGAGAAAATTTTATTACAGGCCTTGTAAACAACTGGCTTATATCAATTACACCACCATTAATATCGCCACCTATATAATTGGCATTATACTGCTCCAGTTTAAAAGTATTCATTGTGTGTTTCGCTAAAATTCTTTCACTAAAACCAGGCGCAAAACGTTCTACCTGCTTCTCAATAATATCGCTCATGTCAGCCTGCGAACCATTTGGAACATGACAATAAGCCCATGCTGTATGTTTACCTTCAGGCGCTCTTGAATTATCAAATAAGCTTTGCTGGGCAAGTAGCACGAATGGTTTTTCTGAAACTATTCCTTTTGATGTTTGCAGTTCTGAATCTGCAATCTCTTCAAACGTATTTCCAAGATGGATTGTACCGGCCTGCCTGCATTCAGCAGCAGTAAATGGAATCGGGCCATCAAGCGCCCAGTCAATTTTAAATACACCCATTCCATAGCGATACCGCTTTAGTTGCCATTTATAGATAGATGAAAACCTTTGCCCTGCTATCTTTAATAATTGCCGTGGTGTTACATCAAACAACACCGCATCAGCAGCAGGAAGCTGATCTAAATATTGAACATTAAGATTTGTTTCGATTTTACCACCCAAAGAAACAAAATAAGCAGCAAGTGCATCAGCAATGGATTGAGATCCGCCCTTTGGAATTGGCCATCCTCTTACATGTCCTGTGGCCAGCAACACAAGTCCTATTGCCGAAGAAGCTATGTTACTTAACGGTTGCATAGCATGCGCAGCCATTCCTCCCCATAAACCTTTTGCCTCTTTTGTTATAAATTTTCTGGATAAAAAAGATGCTGAGGTTAAAGCCTTCATTCCAAATTTTGCCAAAGCTATCGGGTGATGTGGAAACTGAAGTGGGCCCAGTATATCCGGCGCAAGACCAGGCCAATCTTTCACTAAAGGTTTTATTAGTCTTGTATATTGGTTTTCATCTTTACCTAACGACCGGGCAGTATCTTCTAATGACTTGTTCAATGCAACTGCCTGGCCACCGTCAAACGGATGAGCCGCAGCTATCTTCGGATAAATATATTCGAGCCCAAACTTGTGTAAAGGCAACTGTTGAAAAAAAGGAGAGCCTGCTGCAAGTGGATGAATAGCAGAACATACATCATGTTTAAAACCGGGCAAGGTAAGTTCCTTTGTTCTTAAGCCGCCGCCAATGGTATCGTGTGCTTCTATCAATAAAACAGATAGGCCTGCATGTTGCATAGTTATAGCAGCAGCTAATCCGTTTGGTCCTGATCCAACTACCACTGCATCATAATCTTTTCTGCTCATTCATTTGTTTATTAATCCATTGTTCATAATATCAAAACTCTGCTATAAACGAAGCTTAAATTAATATATACCTGCATGAAATTAATTAGAGTTAAAAAGTATTTTATTAACAAAGTACACATATTCTTTGTTCGTTTTTTTTACTGTGAAATACATAGAACTGCCTGATGTTCTATATCTCAACATCATCCTAACAAACTTTTTGTGTTTTTACCTTTCTTATGCTACACATCTTGCTCTTCAGTTTATTATTGTTTTTATACCAGGTTTTTAGGATTAATTTTTGTAACCGATTTTGATAACAATTAATTCAGGTTGATGCTTGTTAAGTATTAAAACGAAATGGAATTGCAAAACAACATCGATAGCGGATTCAGGGATCTTCCGGATATCCGGCCAACTTATTGGCTTACCCGTTTTCTAATTCTTCGAATGTTAGGTATTATATACGCAGTAGCTTTTCTTGTAGCGATAAATCAAATCCTTCCTTTGATCGGCTCTGATGGACTAACTCCTTTAGGGCTTTACCTGAAGCGTGTGAGTGTTGCGCTGGGTTCAGATGGAGCAGGCTTTATGCGCCTGCCCTCACTTTTTTGGATGGGGCATTCTGATACAGTGCTTTTAACCGCTGCATGGATTGGGTTCGTGCTTTCCTGCATAGTGGCTGCGGGCTATGCCAATGCACTGCTACTTGCAGTTTTGTGGTTTCTCTACATGTCATTTGTTCACGCAGGACAAGAGTGGTATGGATACGGCTGGGAAATACAACTTACTGAAACTGGTTTTCTTGCTATCTTTCTTTGCCCGCTTTTAGACTTGCGTCCGTTTCCCAGGCACGCACCACCTATGCCAATCATCGTTCTATTCCGGTGGCTGGTCTGCCGCCTTATGCTTGGCGCCGGATTGATAAAAATCCGCGGCGATGAAATATGGCGTAACAGCACCGCACTGTATTATCATTTTGAAACACAACCTATACCTGGCCCGATTAGCAGGTGGTTTCACTTTCTTCCACGTAATGCGCTTAAACTTGGAGTTTGGTTTAATTGGCTCGCAGAGATCGCGGCGCCGTTGTTTGTATTTGGGCCTAGACTTGCACGGCACATTGCAGGATTAGTAATCGTATTATTCCAGGTTTCCCTTATCCTTAGCGGCAATCTTTCGTTTTTAAACTGGCTGAGTATTATTCCTGCGCTTGCTTGTTTTGATGATGGCTTTTGGTCAGCAGTTCTTCCGCGCCGGATCGTGCTAAAGGCGCAAACCGCTGCTGATAAATCAGAAGCATCCAAACCTATGCTTACTACAGCATGGGTTGTAACTGTTATTATCGCTATTTTAAGCATCCGGCCTGCTTTCAATATGATATCACCCGGGCAAATTATGAATACTTCATTTGACCCGCTTGATCTTGTAAATACTTATGGTGCCTTTGGAACTGTAGGAAAAGAACGTTTCAATATAGTATTTGAAGGAACAATGGAAGAAGACTCCACTGACAAAGGCAACTGGAAACCGTATATCTATAAAGGCCTGCCTGTTTCACCTGACAAGCGATCGCCGCAAATAGCGCCGTACCAGTTGCGTTTAGACTGGCAAATGTGGTTTGCCGCTATGTCGTCTCCTGATGAATATCCATGGACAGTAAATCTTGTTTCGAAACTTCTTCATAATGATCCCGGTGCTGTAAGTTTGTTTGCGGCCAACCCTTTTCCCGGCAAGCCGCCGCGATATATACGGGCAGTATTATATCGTTATTCGTTTGCAAAGCCTGGCAATCCCCAGGGGCTTTGGTGGAACCGGAAGCGGTTGAACATATGGCTTCCGCCTACGTCCGTAAACGATCCGCACCTTATTGATTTTCTAAAAAGTGAGGGATGGATTCCTTAAGAGATAATAAATACATTTAGTTCAAACAGCTTTGTTAGAAAGCGGCCAAACGGATTAGTTCACTTGCATCAGAACATGTAGCGGTGTACCTGCTAAATAAAAAACTCCTGCAGATAAAGTGCAGGAGTAAAGAGTTTAACCTCTCATAAATTAATTTTCAATTCTTTGGTTTATAGTTTTTCATTTAAGATAAATGGATTCATACTTTGTATGATATGGTCTTTTATTGGATGGTTATTTTCAACAGATAATTGGAAAAAAATAGAAGTTGACTGATATGGGATTATTTGGTTTTTCCTGGATTGGGAAATGGTTCTTTTCAGTAGATATTGGATAATGTGTGATTGTTGTTTGTTGAACACCAATCAACTTCTGCAACAAAGATACTCTCGGAACAATTGCTGTACAAGAGCATTAATGCGCTGTTTTTCAAGTACGGTTTTTACGGTTGTAAATAAAAAAACCACGTATAATCACCAGTGTATAACCGTATAGTTTCCTGTTACTCATCCCAGGAACATTGGGCATTATAGATCATTTTAATAATTCAGATTATATTCAGGTTTTGAGAATGCTATAGTATGTATTCTATTTTATTATCTTTCAAATAAATACTTATATGGCGGTTATCATTGATTATGAAAATCAATACCTAAAAGACTTTCAGCGGCTGAACCTCGAATGGCTGGAGAAGTTTGATCTTGTAGAATCGCACGATCTTGAAATTTTGGATCACCCTCAGCAAAACGTTATTGATAACGGAGGTTTTATATTCCTGTTAAAAGACGATGATGCTGTTATTGGCAGTGCCGGCATTTTAAAAATGAATGATAAAGAATATGAGCTTATAAAAATGACTGTTGCGCCGGAACACCGCGGCAAAAAATTTGGAGATTTGCTTTTGAAAAAATGTATTACCAAAGCAAAAGAGATGAAAGCGCTAAGAATAATTTTGTTCTCAAACAGCAACCTGCAAACAGCTATCCGGCTTTATGAAAGATTTGGTTTTAAACATGTAGAAGCAGTAAATGCGCCTTTTAAAACAGCAGATATTAAAATGGAATTGGAGCTATAAAAAGTACAAAGATCTGATCAGGATAATAAGTAAATGAGGTAATCCGAGGTTCTAACCACGGTATTTTTCCGCTGAAACACTGATGCTTGCTTAATCTTGATAATTGTAACCCAAATAATTGCTGGCATAAATGTGCTCTCCTGCTAATTTGGTAAAAGCCCTATTTTGCCTAATACCTAAATATTGCAGCAAGCTGGCTACTGGCCGGCATTTTATCACTTTCTAAAAGAAACACTTCTCCCCCGTTCAATAACGTTTTTACCACAGTATTGTCAATTAAATCCTGTGCGCCGGGCTCATTTTCATTTAAGTAACTAATTTTGTTTTCCATCTCATCAAATGTACCCCAAATGTGAAATCCTTTTTGAACAAACAGGTATGCAACACGGCCGTAATAACTTGCAGGAATCACATCATCAACTATAGATGAAGTAAGCTCCGTTGCTGATTGATTTCCATAGTTCTCAAGGGCTTTGTTTAAACGCTGCTGAAAGTAAGATTCCATCTTTTCACGAGCCTTTTTATACAACACGGGTATGTCGTCATATTCATGATTCCCGGTTAAAGCATCTTCCCAAAGATGATTGTAATCCGAAACAGACCTGTAAATAGGAATAAGATATTCAACGCCTGCCAGCAATAATGGTGCTGTTTCATTATGAAGAACCTGCTTCCATATTACATCATCCACAGCTTCAAAATAGTTAGCGATATATGTTTTATCATCATTAATATTTCCACCACCTATGCCATGAAAGTTAGCGCCACCTGTGCCTCCGCGTCCGCCGGTTCTAAAAGTAGTGGCAACATCTGTATCGCCTAATTCTTCCGCAAGCCCGCCTGGCACACCTTCCACAGGAATATATTGCATACCAAAAGCATCCCCGCGGAATAATTTAATTTGCTTTTTACTTATCACCAGCAGATAGAAATATTCCTTACTCACCATTATCGGGATAAGCGGTGTTACATAAAAAGTATCTTCTATGGCGACGTACTCCGTGGCAGGTTGCGGCATTTTAATATATTTAAAATAGCCATCGGCAATAAAAACCGCAAGGCCCGGAGAAAGCTGCAACCAGAACTCATCGTTTTTCAGCAATTCATAAGCTGGTTCCAAAAGCCTTTCAATTGTTGATGCTTCTGTATTTCTTTCTTTAAGAATACCTCCTGCTTTTTGTACAGAACTCTTGAAACTTTTCGGATCATAATGTTCATTTACTTCCACACCGGCATTATGTGTTCCCAAAAAGATAGTGATACAATCGGGGGATTCATAAGTAGCAAGTTCACGAAAAATATCTTTTGTAAGAACACCGGGAAGTTCTTCTGGAACTGTTGGTGTTCTGTCTTCACCAGGCGTATTATTTACAGTGGTATCACTTTCCGGTGTGTTTTCCTTTGCCTTGTAAGTTTCTTCTCCTTTGGAAGTATTACGATTTGGATGGCGGAGGTGAGCGTTCGGTGAGAGTTCGTCTTCACTTTCAGTGTACTTTTTTGTAAGCTCATTATATTGTTTCATTTTCCCGGGAGGTGTCGGTTGTATACCTAAGCCTTCTTCTTTATTTATCCCCGAAGGCTTACCTTTTCCCGGATGAAATTTGCCTGATTTATCTTTACCCATAAAGTTTTTTATGAAGGCGTAAACAATTTATATACCAGCATTAAGCAGACTGTTATAAAAAGCTTTTCCACAAATGCGGTATGGATAATAAGCCTTTAGTTCCCATTATTTTTTGTCCTGCTGCCAAGCCATAAAAGTCCGTTAATAACTAATTGATACTGAATTTTACCGCTGAATGTTGAGCAGAGTTGCTTATTGGTTTCGTTTTCGTAATCACATCGTTATGACACCATATTTAAGTAGAGCATTTTGTAATTGTTATTGGTCCATACCACAGGATAATAACCGCTGCGCCATATTTCATACAGCTTTAGCCGGTGCCTGATGGGAAACTTGATGAATTAATAGAGATGGGAATTCTAATGTCAGGATTTATTTGCAAAATCATTTTTCCAGCTATACCTTTCATTGAGCATTGACTTAAATCTCAACGGCAAATGTTTTGTTATCAAACCATTGTGGTTGTCAATACGTAATAATTGTTGAGGTGGGCCACCAGGTATTACCTTTATATTCGTCACACCCAAGAAACATATTATGATACCAATCCCAGTTCTGCGGATAAGCAGATTGGAGTAAGCGCAAAGGTGAAAAAATGAAAAGCCCATCCATGCATCGCCGTTATCCATATATGGTTTGAATGCTGCCCCTTGTGCCGTAGAATCCGGCCGGGTATCTAAAAAAATCACTACCTGGGTATTGAGAGCGAAAATGTGTATTAAGATTGTTCGAGTCATTTGTTGAATCATA
>CAXSDW010000012.1:0-41289 GCA_964236235.1 uncultured Chitinophagaceae bacterium | reverse complement strand
TCTACAATAAAAAATGATCTTCCTCAATTAATATTACAAATTAGTAATTGTATTAAACATCAGGTAAATAGTGGTGTGTTTAATGCAATTGAATTGGAAATTTCAAAAGGAAGTATCTATTATCAGCATGTAAACCTTTCATTTTTACAATGATATAATAGAGACAAATGGAACCCTACGTAAAATCTCACAATGAACATGGCATAAGAACAATTGAATTTTTTCATCCGCAGAGCAATTCTCTTCCATTAAAAATATTGCATGAGCTTGAAAAGGAATTACATTTTGCCTGTGAGCAGGAAACAAAAGTTGTTATCCTTAAAAGTGCCGGTGACAGCGCTTTTTGTGCTGGTGCTAGTTTTGATGAACTTGCTTCTATTACTGATGCAAAAGCCGGCCAGGCATTTTTTAGCGGGTTTGCAAATGTTATTAATGCAATGCGTAAATGCAACAAATTAATTATTGGACGGATCCAGGGTAAATGTATTGGCGGCGGTGTAGGCCTTGCTGCTGCTGCAGATTATGCTATTGCAACAGATAAGGCTGAGGTTAAATTGAGTGAGCTATCAATTGGTATTGGCCCGTTTGTAGTGGGGCCAATAATTGAAAGGAGAATTGGTATTTCAGCATTCAGCCAATTAGCTATTGATGCCAATCTTTGGCGGAATGCTGATTGGGCAAAGCGTAAAGGTTTGTTTGCAGAAGTACATGAATCTATAGAAAATATGGACGAATCAATTTATCGTTTGGCTACATCGCTGGCTCATTTTAATCCTGAAGCAATGAGTGAGATGAAAAAAATGTTTTGGAAAGGAACCGAAAACTGGGACGAACTATTGAAAGAAAGAGCAGCCATTAGCGGTAAATTAGTACTTAGTGATTTTAGTAAAGAGGCTATAACAAAGTTTAAATCTAAAATGAAATAACAAGAATCTGATTTACAGATCATCATACCTGTATAAAGAATCAATCTGTGTGCCCGACAGCATTTCCATTACAGGCTTTATCAGCCCGTCTTTTAAGCCATACACCCAACCATGCAGGTGCGGCCTTCCGTTATGTTGCCATGATCTTTGGATAATGGAAGTTTGCGCAAGATGAGTTACCTGTTCTTTTACATTTAATTCAACCAGCCTGTCTGATCGTTCATCTTCATCTTTAATTGAATTTAGTTCATCATAAAAAAGATGATAAACATCTTTGATATTGCGCAGCCACATATTTAATACCGGCTGGTAATCTTTATTGCTCATTGCTGCTTTAATACCGCCACAGCCGTAATGGCCACAAACAATTACATGTTTTACTTTTAAATGATTAACCGCAAAATCCAGCACACTTAAAAGATTTACATCAGTATGCACAACCATGTTAGCAATGTTGCGATGTACAAATATTTCGCCTGGTTGTGTGCCGGTTATTCTATCAGCAGGCACACGGCTGTCGCTGCAGCCAATCCACAAAAATTCCGGCGCTTGTAATGCAGATAACCGTTTAAAAAATTCCGGATCATCTTCCTTCATCTCCTGTGCCCAGGCCTTATTTTCTAATAACAATTTTTCATACGATTTCATATCTGACATTAAATATTTAATCCGCCGCAAACACTTATAACCTGGCCTGTAATATATGCTGACATGTCGCTTGCAAGAAATAAAGCCGTATTTGCGATATCTTCAGCAGTTCCAAATCTGCCTAAAGGAATGCCTGCTTTATATTTATCAGCACCTTCGCCCTCTTTTAAATAACTCGTCATATCAGTTTCTACAAAGCCCGGCGCTATTGCGTTGCAGCGAATATTGCGGCTTGCTAATTCTTTTGCTATTGATTTTGTAAAACCGATAATACCTGCTTTGCTTGCCGCATAACTGCTTTGGCCTGCGTTGCCTGTTTCGCCAATAATGCTGCTCATGTTTATTATACTGCCACTTTTTGCTTTCATCATTGGCCGTATAACCTGCTTAGTCATATTGAAAACGCTTTTTAAATTTGTAGTCATCACTTCATCCCATTGTTCGGGTGTCATGCGAAGCAATAAATTGTCTTTTGATATTCCTGCATTATTTACACAAATATCAACAGTGCCAAATTCCTTAAGCACATCATTTACCATTGCTTCGCAATCAGTAAATATGCCGGCATTACTTTTATAAGCCTTTGCTTTTACGCCGAGAGATTGTAATCTTTCTTCTAATGCTTTGGCTTTGTCATCGCTGCTTAAATAGCTAAAAGCTACATGTGCACCGTTTTCTGCAAGCTTTACTGCAATGCCTTCTCCAATGCCACGGCTGGCACCGGTTACAATAGCAATTTTGTTTTCTAAAAATTTCATAAGATGAATTATATAATTGACATATCTGATTTCATATTTCGCAGGCAATTTTCAAAACTGTCAATTGTTGCAGCAAGATTTTCAAAAACTTTTTCGCTAATATATCACCGTATGCAGGTACGGCTTTGTTTCTAAGTTGTGTATTTTTTAACCAGTCATTTCCATTTTTAATAAGCCGATAACAAAACGCTTTTTTATTATTACTAAAAGTAGATGCCAATTTTCGCCTTCTCGAAATTTATGTAAACGCTTCATAGCTTTTCATGAAAGTCCAAAAGTAAGTTCAAGGCTCTTTATGACTGCTGTTCTTCCAGTTATTGTAACATTAGCTATCAGGAAATTTTTAAAAACCTTAAGCATGCTTTCAAATTGTAATATTTTTATTTTAATATATTCATTCAAATCATCTCAATATCGTTCAGAGCAATTCTTTAAACTCATTACCAGCTTTATTAAAATCAACAAGATCAAATTTTAAATATTTTGTAAATTAATTTATTTTAATTTACCCGCCTTGTTATAAAATGATAAAATCGCATTTATATATAGCGCCTGTTGCCGAAAAGGGCAGGGCAATATTTACAAATGAAAAAATAAAAGCCAATACTGTAATAGAAGAATCCCCGGTAATTGTAATGGAAAAATACGACCGTGAACATCTTGATAAAACAAGGCTGCATGATTATATTTTTGAATGGGGCGTAAATAAAGATAAATGTTGCATGGCGCTTGGATATGTGTCATTATACAATCACAGTTATAAAAGCAACTGTGAATATTTTATGAATTTTGAAGAAGAAAGTATACAGATAAAAACTGTAAGAGCAATTGAGAAAGGTGAGGAACTTACTATTAATTATAATGGCAATTGGAACGATGGTAAGAAGGTTTGGTTTGAGGTGAAATAAAATTTAGTATCTGCAATTTAAGCCGGAAGTTAATCTCTATCCTTAAAAAACTAATTTGTAAATTACATGAGAAATAATAATATGAAGGAAAATCTGTTACAGCGTATAACTATCAATTCCGAAATTAGCCATGGGGAACCAACCATACGCAATATGCGATACACCGTTTCTTTAATATTAGATCTTCTTTTTGCAGGTATGACAACAGAAGAATTGATAGCAGATTACCCGGCCCTGAAAAAAGAAGATATACAGGCGTGTTTATTTTATGCTCCCGCCTTTCTGAAACCAAATTATACATAAGCTTTTGGCGTGATAAGATTTATTATTGATGCTCAACTCCCATACAGCCTGGCTGTAATGCTAAAGAAAGAAGGATTTGATGTTGTACATACTAAAAACCTGCCCAATAAAGAACGTATTGCTGATAATGAAATTCGAATTATTGCCAAAGAGAAAAACAGTATTTGTAATTACTAAGGATAATATTTTTTTGATTCGTATATTTTAGCGAAATCCCCATCCCGTCTTTTACTAATTTCTACCGAAAATATTTTAAACAAAGATTTGTTCGTATTATTTAAGAAAAATCTGGAGTTGTTAATAAAAAATTTTGAATCCTACAATTTTCTGGAGTTGACAAACGAAGAATTGTATGCTCACGAATAAATACTTTCTTATTAACCAGAAAGTGATACCTGAAACATGATTAAAGCAAGAGCTTATTTAATATAAGGAAATAAAGTAAGTGATTCAGCCTCTCCTGTTGAAATTGTGTAATAAAATTGTGTTTTAATTCCAAGGTTTACTCTATTATGAACCAGTTTTTATTAACCAATTAAAGTGGAGTAATTTAAAGCCTGATTCTATATAATGAATTGAAATAATAGTAAGCTTCAATTGATAATCTATTGTTTAAAATTGTGAACTAACAGAAAAAAGTAACCTAAATTTTTAATGTTTATTTTTGCCTTAAACATAATTTATATGGGCCTTATCTATGCAGATATCACTTTAATAAATGCCGGTGATCTGGAAATGGCTAAGCGTAATATTATGGATAAAGATGAGGTAAAGCAAATGATGATTAAAATGTTAGTAGACAGTGGTGCATATATGATGGCTATTAACGAAACTATACAGGAACAGCTCAGTTTGTCATTTATAGAAAAAAGAAAAGCTGTACTCGCAGATGGCTCTGTGCAGGAATACGATGTGGTAGGCCCTATACAGGTAAAATTTAAAAACCGGACTGCCACGTGCAGTGCCATGGTTTTAAAAGGCGATAGTGAACCACTGCTGGGTTCGATACCCATGGAGGAAATGGATGTCTTAATTCATCCGCAACGCAGGGAATTGATCGTAAACCCCGAACATCCATATTATGCGCAATTAAGTTTGAAATAACCTTCCTTTTTATTTTAGAAGATTTTGTTTAATACATAATCCTGAATAATTTTTTTTAAGCCGGAACATATTAGATGTAATTCCGAAAAAGCCGAAGGCTTCATAGAAGTAGCAAAAGCAGTAGTCGCCGCCGGCTATTTTTGGAAATTAATTAAACACATTCAGTTTTTCTGCCTGTTCTCAAACTCTCTTCTTATAATATTAAGGGCACCGCCGGCTTTAAACCATTCTATCTGCTGTTCATTATAAGAATGATTGGCTATAACAATATCTGATGTTCCGTCTTTATGATTAAGGTGAACTATAAGCGGTTTGTTTACTGTGAAAGAAATTAAACCATCAATATCAATTACATCATCTTCACAAATTTTATCATAATCTTCTTTAGTATTAAAAGTAAGCGCAAGCATGCCCTGCTTTTTTAAATTGGTTTCATGTATTCTGGCAAAAGACTTTACCAGTACAGCTCTTACGCCAAGATGCCGGGGTTCCATAGCTGCATGTTCTCTTGATGAACCTTCACCATAATTTTCATCACCAACAATTATTGAACCTATACCTGCCGCTTTATATGCACGTTGTGTATCGGGTAAAGGCCCGTATTCACCGGTGAGCTGGTTCTTTACAAGATTAGTTTTTTCATTAAAAAAGTTTACCGCTCCTATCAAAAGATTGTTGCTGATATTATCAAGATGACCACGAAATTTTAACCATGGACCAGCCATAGAAATATGATCTGTAGTACACTTTCCTTTAGCCTTAATTAATAATTTCAAGCCTTTCAAGTCTGTGCCTTCCCATGCAGGAAACGGATCCAACAATTGAAGGCGTTTACTTTGCGGATCAACAATAATTTGCACACCACTTCCATCTTCAGCCGGCGCCTGGTATCCGGGATCTTCAACTGAATATCCATTTGGTGGCAGCTCAAAACCATCAGGTTCATCAAGCTTTATCTGTTCACCCTGGTCGTTAGTAAGTGTATCAGTAGCCGGGTTAAAGCCAAGGTCGCCGGCAAAGGCAATAGCGGTTACTAACTCCGGCGATCCTACAAATGCATAAGTATTTGGATTGCCATCATTTCGCTTTGCGAAATTTCTGTTGAAGGAATGGACGATTGTATTTTTCTGCTGTTTTTCAGCGCCCATTCTATCCCACATTCCAATACAAGGCCCGCATGCATTAGCAAAAACTATAGCGCCAATATCATTAAACTCCTTTAGATATCCATCCTTTTCTACAGTGTACCTAACCAGCTCTGAGCCCGGATTTATAGTGAATTCAGTTTTTAATTTTAGCCCTTTTTTGGCAGCTTGTTTTACTACACTTACTGACCTGGAAATATCTTCGTAAGAAGAATTTGTACAACTGCCAAGTAAGCTAACTTCTACATTCATAGGCCAGCCATTAGCTGCAGCTACTTCCCGCATTTTTGAAATTGGTGTAGCAAGATCAGGAGTGAACGGGCCATTTAGGTGCGGCTCCAATTCACTAAGATTTAGTTCGATTACCTGGTCAAAATATTTTTCAGGCTCGGCATACACTTCTGGGTCGGCTGTTAAATGTTCTTTAATTGAATCTGCAGCATCAGCCACTTCACTTCTGCCGGTTGCTCTAAGGTATCTTTCCATACTTTCATCATAACCAAAAGTAGAAGTGGTAGCGCCAACTTCAGCGCCCATATTGCAAATTGTTCCTTTGCCGGTACAGCTTATAGATAGTGCGCCTTCACCAAAATATTCTATAACTGCGCCTGTACCGCCTTTTACCGTTAAAATACCAGCTACTTTTAGAATGATATCTTTAGGCGCTGCCCATCCACTTAATTTGCCCGTTAATTTAATACCAATTAATTTAGGAAATTTCAGTTCCCATGGCAGGCCTGCCATTACATCACAGGCATCAGCGCCGCCTACACCTATTGCTATCATGCCAAGGCCGCCGGCATTTACGGTATGGCTGTCTGTGCCTATCATCATTCCGCCGGGGAAAGCATAATTTTCTAATACAACCTGGTGAATAATTCCTGCTCCCGGCTTCCAGAAACCCAACCCATATTTGTTGCATACAGAAGCTAAAAAATTATATACTTCGCTGCTTTCATTAAGCGCTCTTTCCAGATCCGTTTTACTATTATCTTTAGCCATAATTAAATGATCGCAATGAACGGTAGAAGGCACAGCCACTTTGGTTCTGCCCGCTTGCATAAATTGTAATAATGCCATTTGCGCCGTGGCATCCTGCATCGTTACACGGTCTGGTGCAAAGTCAACATAACTTTTTCCTCTTTCACATGGAGATGCAGCATTGGTTTGCCAAAGATGTGAATATAAAATCTTTTCAGTAAGTGTTAAAGGACGGCCAATTACATCTCTTGCAACTTTTACTTTATCAGCAAAATTGGCGTATACGTTTTTTATCATTTCTATATCGAAAACCATTGCTTAATTATTTATTTGTAAGATAAAAGGGATGTGCAAAACTACAAAATCAAATATGACTTTAAATTAGTGAAAGCATATCAATAGTAATAATTAATTTAAAAGAAATCTCTTTAAATTTGCAGTGTGAAGACTGTGAAATATTTAATTGAATGGCAGCTTTTTGGCGTATGTACTGCAATTGGTGAAAAAATTGGCATAGCCACATCAGTTATAAGAAGGTATTTTATTTATATATCATTTTTAACCATGGGTTCTCCCATAATATTTTATTTATTTATTGCTTTCTGGATGAATATAAAAAACTATATTCAAATCTCCAGGCGAAATCCCCTGAAGTATTTATAAACGCTCAAAACTATTGCCTGGCAAAACCAGGGGGTAAAATCAAAAATTATGTTTAGTATTAATTATAACCATACCAACTATGGTTTTTTATTAAAACATTTAGCAGAGAAGATGAATGCTAAAGTAAAGAAGAATTTTTTTGCTTTTCCTTCAAAGATTGCGGATGGTTACCTTAAATATATAAATCTTTCAAACGGCCTCCAGTGTTTGATTGTAAATTTTAAATTGAATCAGGATCTTTACCTGCGCAGAGTTTATTCTCCGGAAGAATATTATATATTAAGGTTTGATGATGTTACAACAGCAAAAAATTTAATCACAAAAACGAACGAAGATATTGTTACGGAAACCAATAAAACAAGCGCTTCTGTTTTATTAACGAGCTCAAAATATAATTCCTCTTACGTGGCTGCCAAAGGTACTACAGCAAAAAGTATCAATGTATTAATTACAAAAGAATGGCTTTCAAAGTACCTTTGTTTAGATAAAGTTGATGAGTTTTTAAAGAAGCATTTATTTTTTAAACTTCATGATTATACTTTTTTACAGCAGTACATTGAATATCAACCCTTAATTAATAAAGTATTATCATCAAATTCTAAAGATGATAAGTTGGATCATCCTGTTGTGAAGGAAGGTATTGTTTTAATGGTTGAAAAGTTTTTGCATCTCTTAAATAAAAAATTTACAATACAGCCAACAGATAAAATAAAAATATTTTCTGATGAGGTTAAAAGACTAATGGAAGTAGAAATGCACCTGTTGAAAGATTTTTCTAATCCACCGTCGTTATTATGTCTTAGCAAGATAGCGGCCATGAGCCTGACTACTTTAAAAAATAAGTTTAAAAAAATCTATGGAACTACGTTGTATAATTACTTTCAAAAGAACAGGATGCAAAGGGCAAAAGATTTAATGCAATCAAATAAACATTCCATAAAAGAGGTTGGCTCGCAATTGGGCTATTCTAATCTTAGTAACTTTGCGATAGCGTTTAAAAAAGAATTTCAAATGTTGCCAAGCCAGTTTTTAAAACACTATAAACAAAGTATTCTTAAATAATTTGTCTTTTACGGTTATTATTTAGCCGCATTTTTTAAAATATTGTATTGATTTAGGGCGTAATTTACAGAAGAAATTTCCCGCTTTAGAGCCGTTAGGAATAATGAAAAAATTAAATTCCAGGTTCCCAATATCTTAATTATTCAATTTTGATACTAATTATTAAAGACAAAAATCCCTTTAAACCGTATCCCTTCTTTCCTAACCAGCAATTTTTAATAATCATTATCAGTTTTCGCCGGTTTTGATACAGGCTTTTTTGCTTTATCATCTGCCGGTTTTATTGTAGCCGGCAATGTGGTTTTATTATCTTTTTTATCATCATTATTTTCACTTTCCATTTCATCGGCAGGTTTCATCATATCTTTATATCCATCGTTTGCTGATTTATCTTTTTTAGGACTTGAGAATTCAGATTCAACAGGCGACGATAATTGGTCGCCCTCATAATCAGCAGCAGCGCCGTTTCCCTGGTCTTCAGTTGAATCTGACCCTTCGCCATTTTGTACAATATTGGCAAAATTCTGATCAGCATAAATAGGATTGTTGTCTAACTCGGCAGGCTTCTGAAACTCTGCTTTAGGATCAATCCCTGACTTGTTATCATCATATACTTTCTTCATAAAATATGCCCATTCCGGCATTGCCATTTCATTACCGCCGGAGGTCCATCCTACTTTTAAAAACGGATCATCGTTGCCTACCCATGCCCCAGCCAATAACTGCGGAGTATAACCAATAAACCAGCCGTCTGTATGATCGTTTGTTGTGCCGGTTTTGCCACCCATGGCTGCTGTAATCCCAAACCTTGAACGCATTGAATGGCCTGTACCAAAATCCATTACACCCTGCATCATTTTGTACATTGTATAAGCATCAACCTCACTTATGATTTGTTTACTTTCCGGTGTAAATGTTTCCAGCACATTGCCATTTTTATCTTCTATACGTGTTATCATTACCGGCTCAGTATTAAAGCCACGATTAGGAAACATGGTGTAAGCACGCAACATTTCTATCAAGGTTAAATCTGCAGAGCCCAATGCAATAGAAGGAACAACCGGGATGAAACTGGCAATGCCGGCGCTATGGGCAAATTCAACAGTTTTTTTAGGGCCAATGCGGCTCATCAAATCGTATGCGCCGGTGTTTAAAGATTTTGCAAGGCAATAAGCCATAGTGCCGCCTTTGCCGGAAATAGTTTTATCATTTAATGTGATAGTTCGTCCGCCAATATAACTGTCCGGCGTTAACCCTGCATCTATTAAAGCAAGTGTATAAAGGATAGGCTTAAAGGTAGAGCCAACCTGCCTGTTAGCTGTAACATGATCATATTTAAACCATTTAAAATCTATACCGCCAACCCATGCTTTTACCTCACCCGTCACTGGATCCATTGCAGCAAAAGAGGTTTGCATCATTTGCTTTAAATATTTTATTGAATCCAAAGGTGTCATCAAAGTATCCTTTTCCCTGGTTGCATTCCAGGCAAAAATTTTCATTTGTACCGGTTGATTAAATGATTTTATTATTTCATTTTCTTTTACTCCGTCTTCACTCATTTGTTTCCAGCGGTCACTTACCCTCATTGCATGGTCAAGAATATCCTTATGGTTTTTCCAAACATTTTTTCCAAGTTCACTGTTGAATTTTTTTTGCATAGCGCTCATATGCATCACTACAGCTTCTTCTGCATACAATTGCATTTTTGGATTTATAGTAGTATAAATTTTTAAACCATCCCTGTATAAATCATAGCTCCTTCCAAGCTTAACATCAGTATGAGTTTTACACCATTGTTCCATTTTTTTACTTAGAACTGTTCTAAAGTAAGGCGCAATACCAAGATTTTCATCAAGCTTTTTATATTTTATTCCAAGTGGTTTTTGCTTTAAACGATTAGCCTCTGCTTCGATAAGCGCATTGTTTGTAACCATTCTATCCAATACTAAATTTCTTCTTTCAAGCGCTAATTGCGGATGCCTTACAGGATCATATTTTCCCGGCCCGCTAAGCATACCAACTAATAAAGCCGCTTCATCAACAGATAACATTGATGGCTCTTTTTGAAAATAAACACGTGAAGCATTCCTGATGCCAAAAACATTTCCCCACGGAACCCTGTTCAGGTACAGAGAAATTATTTCCTGCTTGGTAAAATTCTTTTCAAGCTTAAGCGCAACGATCCATTCTTTTAATTTATCCAACACCCGTTTGCCAAACCATCCTCCGCCCTGCCGCAAAATTTGCTTTGCAAGCTGCTGTGTAATTGTACTTCCGCCACCTTCGCTGCCAAGGCCTTTAAGTGCACGCCCGATGGCAATTGCATCAATGCCGGCATGATCATAGAACCGCACATCTTCTGTAGCAATTAATGCATCAACTACGTTATTTGAAATATCTTTGAATTCTACCGAGCTCCTGTTTTCTGCATAAATTTTACCCATTAACGTTTTACCGTCATCAGCATATATTTCTGAAGCAAGACTTGCCTGTGGATTTTCAAGTTCCTGCAATGATGGTAACGAGCCGAACAAACCAAGTGTTGCAAAAAGTAATACTAACACGAATATTGCAAACCCGCTGAGAACAGTAATCCATAATATTCTTACAGACTTTTTGATACCTGTATTATTTGTAAAGCGGGAATTTTTTGAGGATACTTTTTTGTTTTGCATCTCTTGGTTATTTAGTATTACAGATTAGCAGAATGCAAAGGTAATTGAAGAGCCAAAGAATTAAATCTTAAAGTTATTCTTACTAAAACTTGCCCGGAAAATTAGTGCGCAGCAACTTTAAATATGCTTCAAGATCTTTATTCACTTTGAGTAATTGCAGGTTTGCATCAGACATTATAAAGAAGGAATATTTATTTGCAGGCAACCAGGATATTTCACCGGCAGCATCTTTTTTTATTTTCTCAGTATAAGCTAAAGCCGCCACTGCATCAGGAAATTCACGAAACACAAGCATGTTCCTGTTTTTATCAAGTGTGTCTTTTACAATCTCTATGGATTGCCCATAGTACTTTTCACGGTTGTACCTGGTGAGTGCATTTCTTGCTTCGCTGATGTAAACCGGGTCAACCTTATCTAATAACATTATTACAAATTGTGTTGCATTTGCCACAAAGCTAAATGAGCCTGAAGGCGACGCCGGAACGCTTCTTTTTGTTATAATACTATCTTGTCTTCTTACCTGTGTAACGGGATTTTTTGTCTCATTATTTCTTACAATCTCAGGCGCTTTTTTTACTTGTAATTCCGCAACTTCTATCAGGCTATCTTCTTTTACTCTTTCAATTTGCAAGTTGGTCAAATAACCTTCTATCTCATTTCTTCTTCTTAATACATCAATCATGGTTGATGCTTTTTGCTTAAGCGCAGAATTTGGATAATTTGTAATTATATTATTTAAAACTTTTATGGCCTGGCTGTCGTCTCTTTGTTTTACATAATATACTGATTCGATATAAAGCAATTGAGGCGACCAATAATTATTCGCATACAAACTGTCTGCAGATTTTTTCTCTTCCAAAGCTTTATCAAAATTACCTTCTATAAACAGGTTGTAAATATCTTCGTAACGCTTTGTTGCCTCTGCACTTTTGGTAACACTTATTGAAGCTTTAGGATTTTTTATAAATTGAGCAAACCTGCTTTCAGGCAACTTTGATGTAAGCAAATTTTTATAGTAATTTGATTTAACAATATTGCCCAGTTTTTGATAGCAATAATATAAATTCATGTACAGCTCGCCACCATGAAGACTATCAGGATAACGCTTTAAAGAGTTCTCATAAGTTTCACTTGCGGTTTCATAATCTTCAAGATTATTTTGGTAAAGTTTGCCCAGCTCAAATATTGCATTCGATAACATAGTATTAGACGCTCTTAATTTATCCGGCGTGGTTGGCACATTTGCAAGCATACCTTCATAGCTTATATCGGTAACACCGTTATCATTAACGGAGTTATTGGCAGAATTATCCTGGTTAGTTGCATTGGGATTTACTGCATCCACATCCCCCGTGTTGCCAACACCTTGTGGCACATTATTTATATTTTTTGAACCACTTATTGGATTATTTGGATTTGAATTTGTTGCATTGTTTACATCATTAATGCTTACTACATTACCGTTACTATTGTTATTGCCCGATTGAGATGATCCTGCTAACCTCCAGTTATCTACATTTTCCCTTTTGCCCCACCTGCTTTTAAAATCACTAAAACCTCTTGACTTTGCCGCCGCATTGTAAAAATACCAATCGCCTTTTGTGTTATTAGAAGCGAAAATATCACCACTCACATTTTTATTATCAAACTTATTATCAAATGCAGAAGATGCTGTAGAAGCATTAATATCATCCTTAATACCACTTTGCTTAATTAAAGCTTTTGAAAGTTTTTTTACAAAGGCTTCCCTGTCTGCCTCCGGCATCAATGCAATATGTTGAAGACTATCTTCTCTTTCAATAATATTTATCTGGTAAACAATTTTAGTAAGTACTTCTTTCTTTTGCTGTATCTGCGATAAATCAGGCATTAACGAATCTCCTGCCTGTATGCTGTCATAAAAAGCAGAAGCTATTTTATAATTTTTTCTTACAAAATTAATATCAGCAAGTTTTAAGAAAGCTTTATTTTTAAAAGACAAGTTGCTCTCATTATACTTAATGCTTCTCTTTAAAAAAAGATCGGCCATTGCCGTGTCGGGCTTTTCAAGAGCGATCTGGGCAGCTGAGTAATAAATGATGTCCTTAAAATTGGTGAATTTATCTCTCCTTGCCATGTGAAGCAAAGTGCTTATGCTTTTATCAATCTGGTTAAGGCCGCTGCTGTCGTACATACTTGCTTCGCTAAGATTTGCATAAATATCCAGCAAAGGATCAGTGGTATGCCTGATCGCTTTTTCATAATATTCAGAGGCTTTATCACGGTTTTTTGTAAGGCCATAAAGTTGCGCAAGTAAATATTCTGACCGGGCTCGTTCCTGTATGTCACTTGTATTAGAGAGCGCATTTTCAAGGTGTGCAGCTGCACTGTCATAAAAGCCCTGCTGATAAAACCAGTAAGCATTTACTTCTTCAAGATATGGTTTTAATCTTGCAGGAAAATTCGGATCATTTTTTAAAGTATTGATCAAACCGGCAGCATCCGGATATTCTTCCATTTCAATTAAAGTACGTATTTGCCACACCAAAGCATCGTTACGGCTTGGCGGCTTTTTAAAGGTTTTAGTAAAGAAATTACTACTCTCTTTATTGGCTATACTTACTGTACTTTTTTCTCCGTTAAGATTACTGCCCACAACCACCTTGTCATCATCTTTCTTTTTCTTTGGATAGAGATTATAATTTATAAACTGAAAGGTCATTGAAGCAGAATCAAAGTTTTTTCTTAACAGGTAAGCTTTACCAATCAGCAGGTAAAAATTATCTACCCAATCACTTCTTAAATCATGTAACAATATTCCTGCAGTGGCTTTATAAATAACTGAATCAAGCTCTGCAGCCTGCGAAGCTGTATTATTAAGCGAATAACTATAGAATGAAAGCAGCCGGAAATAATTATCAGTATTACCCAGGCGGGCTCTTTCAATTACCTGGTTAATTTTATTATTTGCATCAAAATAATAATTGTAATGAGAAACTGTATTTTGAATAAATCTCCTCGGGGCGGTAAATTTTTTCTGGCCTGTTTTTTCTGATTTTAAAACCTTAGTTTTATACTTTGCAGGCTTATCTTTTTCCACGTCATCTGTAATCTTTTCTACCTGGGCAAAAACTTCAGGCAATGATAATGATAACAGCAAAAAACAAAAAGCAGATTTTAAGATCCAATAACGCATGTGGACAGAAGATTAGAATTTCAGGTTTTCTTACTAAAAGAATAACTGGTTTAATGCAAAAATATTTTAAAAATACGGTTATTTTGAGCTATTATTTGTTTATTAAATGCAAACATTCAATTGGAAACAGGTATCTATACTTTTGCTGATGTAGCAACTGATCCCGTTACTAAAGAAACGATAACCCCGCGGCAGCGTATTATCAACCTGCTGGAAGAAATTAAACTTGCAGACGAAGTCGGTCTTGATGTATTTGCAGTTGGCGAGCATCATCGTACAGATTTTGCAGTATCTTCTCCTGCGGTAATATTAGGAGCGGCCGCAGTTACAACAAAAAACATAAAACTTTCCAGTGCTGTTACAGTATTAAGTTCTGATGATCCTGTACGGGTGTTTCAGCAATTTGCTTCAGTGGATCTTTTATCTGGTGGCAGGGCAGAGATAATGGCAGGGCGTGGTTCCTTTATTGAATCTTTCCCTCTTTTTGGTTATGATCTTAAAGATTATGACAAACTCTTTTCAGAGAAATTAGAAATGCTGCTAAAGGTTAATGAAAGGGAAAAGATAACCTGGAAAGGAAAACATACGCAAACCCTTGATAATATTGGCGTGTATCCCAGGCCTCTTCAAAAAAGATTACCAATTTGGGTTGGTGTAGGCGGCACGGCGGAATCGGTAATTCGTGCCGCAGAGTTTGGGTTGCCAATGGCGCTGGCCATTATTGGCGGAAATCCTGCACATTTTGTACCTCATACAAAGTTGTATCGTGAAGTGTACAAAAAAGCTGGTCATGATATTAAGGAATTAAAGTTGGGTATTAATTCACATGTATATATTGCTGACACATCGCAGCAGGCACGGGATGAATTTTATCCTCCTTATGCTGAAGTAATGTCAAAGATTGGAAGAGAACGAGGCTGGGCCCCGATGAGCCGGCAGCAGTTTGATGCTTCAACAGGCCAGCATGGTGCTTTGCTGGTGGGCAGTGTGCAGGAGGTTACTGAAAAAATTCTTTATGAACATGAACTTTTTGGGAACACCCGTTTCCTGGGGCAGATAAGCCATGGCGCTATGCCACACAACAAAATTCTGCATGCTATTGAATTACTTGGAACCAAAGTAGCTCCGGCGGTAAATAAATATCTTACACAAAAAAGTATTGAAAAAGATGATGCTTAGCAACATAATTAATGAACCTTAAAAATATAAGGTCTAGTAAATTTGATTACCAGAAAATAACAACATATACAAGTTGAATCATACAAAAAGAAGACTATCCTTTTTTGTAAACACGTACATAATCAACATACATTTTAGCCGGTATCTTACTTTCATCAACAACCTGCCCCGGCCAATCTCCGCCTATAGCAAGATTTAAAAGAATAAAAAATTGCTTATGAAATTCATCAGTGCTGTTAACGTTGTTATTGATATTTACCTGGTGATATTTTACTCCGTCAAGGTACCAGCTAATTGAAGCTGAATCCCATTCTACAGCATATACATGATATTGTGAAGGTGTGAAAACGAGTGTGTCTCCGCTTTGCACATGCCCGTTATTATCCCAATGTAAAGTTCCGTATAACAGGCTGTCTGTATTAATATGTTCCATAATGTCAATTTCCCCGCAGCCCGGCCAGCCTGTTCCGGCTATATCAGTTCCCAACATCCAGAAGGCTGGCCATAAACCCTGGCCTACCGGCATCTTTATACGTGCTTCTAATTTGCCATATAAAAATTCACGCTTGCCTTTTGTAGTCATCCTTGATGATGTAAAATGGTTAGACTGAACATCTTCCTTTCTTCCTGTTATTACAAGGTTGCCATTAGCAATTGTTGCGTTGGATGACTGGTAAAATTCCTGTTCATGATTGCCCCAGCCCTGGCCGCCGGTTTCAAAATTCCAGTTAGCAGTATCAACAGTACTGCCGTTAAATTCATCTGACCATACCTGCTGATATCCATTTGAGTTTGCTCCGGTTGTGGCTGAAGATGTTTGAATTTTTAAGGTATTTCTGCAAGAGGTAAAAAAAACAACCGAAAGAAAAATAAACAGTGTATAATAATATTTTGAGGGACATGAATGAAATTTCATGAGAAGTGTTTTAAATTTTGTAGTGAACTTGGCGATTTAAATTATGCTATATCTATTACAATACATGTATTAATTTATTATCAAAATTGTTTCAGGATTTACAATATTAGGTACTTTGTTATTTTTATAAAATTCAACAATATTTATTGCGGCCAGCCTCGACATTTCATTTCTTGCTTCTACGGTAGCCGAGCCGATATGAGGCAGCACAGCAACATTTGGCATAGATAATAATGGATTATCCGCATTCATAGGTTCGGGATTTGTAACATCAAGTCCGGCTCCCCAGATCGTACCTGTATTAAGCGCATCCATCAGATCAGGCTCATTATGTATTGCTCCTCTTGCTGTATTGATGAATATGGAACCAGGTTTCATTTTTGCAAATGCAGCTTTATTAAATACGCCTTTTGTTTCTTCAGTTAAAGCGCAATGTACCGACAACACATCGCTTTGTTGTAGTAATTCTTCAAAACTTACGTGCAAAGCACCAAGATGTTCTGCATCAGCATTTGGCTTACGGTTGCAATAAATTATTTTCATATTATAAGCGCCTTTACACCGAATTGCCATTTGCATACCAATACGACCTAATCCAAAAATACCAAGTGTTTTATTTTTTAATTCAATTCCCAGGTTTGCCTTTGGCCTGAAATAACCCCATTCTCCTTTGCCGATAGTTTTATGCATGTAAAACATTTTCCTGGAGGTAGCTATCATCAATCCAAATGCTACATCTGCGGTAGCATCACTCATTGCGCCGGGTGCATATCCTACGGGTATACCAAGCCTGGTGGCTTCTGTGATATCAATATTATCATATCCCGCAGCAAATTGCGAAATTATATCCAGGTGCTTACATTCATTTAAAAAGTTCTTGTCAATAGTATCGTTGAGAAGGGTGAGAAGAGCATTCACTTTCTTAGCTTCTTCAATTAATTCACTTTGCCTGATTGGCCAGTCGTTTGGCCATACAGATACATTGAATCCTTCCATTTTAAGTAATTCAATCCCCACAGACGGTATATCTCTTGTAATGAACACTTTTATGTTGTGTACGTTTGCGTGCATACCGCAAAACTAAAAGTGTTTTAAATGTTATCCTACTATCATTTTATACTTTATATGCCATGAAGATTGTTCAATATGTTCTATAGATTTTTAAAAGAATGTGCAAGCCAGTTACTTTATTGCATAATGATTTTAGCATTATACAAACTGATTAACCTGAATGTACATTGGTGTGATTCGGTAAAGTATACTTATTCTATAACTGTATTTTCCAAATCATTTATAAAATTCAGTTTGTGAAAGACAAAATAATCTATACCTTTTACCTTTTGTTATTTAAAATATTTACAGCGGCTTTATTATTCACTTATCAAACTTTTATATGCAAAACATTTCAGGTATAAAGATTTTAACTATAGATATTGGCGGCTCACATGTAAAGGCAACTATTTTAGATGCAGGCGGCACTCCTATTGCAGATTATAAAAGATTACCAACACCGGAGCCATCAACTCCAGGCAAAGTAATGGAAACCATAAAAGAGCTTGTAAAAGATTTAGCTGAGTATGATAAAATATCAGTTGGCTTTCCGGGCTATGTAAAAAAGGGTGTAATAAAAACAGCGCCAAATCTTGGTACAGACGAATGGAAAGACTACGACCTGCAAAGTGCATTAGCGTCTATGCTTGGCAAACCAGCCAAAGTTGTTAACGACGCAGACCTGCAGGGCATTGGCGTAGTAAGCGGCAAAGGCCTTGAGATGATGATCACTTTAGGCACTGGGTTTGGTACTGCATTATTGGAAGATGGTAACTTGTTGCCTCACCTGGAGCTTGCACATCATCCAATTAAAACAGACAAAGTATATGATGATTACATTGGCGAAAAAGCTTATCAAAATAAAGGCAAGGAACATTGGAACGAAAGAATTGAAAAAGTAATAAGTATTTTGAAAACGGTTTTCAACTATGATCGCTTATATATCAGCGGCGGTAATGCAAAAAATATTGATTTTAAGCTTGATGATAATGTTACCATTGTTAATAATCGTGAAGGCATTAAAGGCGGCGCCAGGTTATGGAAACAGGATGATGAAACAACTCCTGTAAATAATGTACCGGAAAGTAATCATGGCAGCTCATTATATTAAAGATAATTGTATAATCTCTATACATAAAAACTCCTGCAGGTAAGTGCAGGAGTTCCGGAAGGTTTATCCTCCCATAAATTAATTTTCAATTCTTTGGGTATTTTTCTTACTTAAGATATTGGATGTTATCTGATATTGGCGGCTTTTATTTGGATAGGTTATTAAACAGGATTGGAAAAAATAGAAGTTGACTGATATTGGATTGTTGGTTTTTCCTGGATCGGGAAATGGTTCTTTTCAGTGGATGATTTGGATAATTTGTGATTAATGTTTGTTGAACATCAATCAACTTCTATAACAAAGATACTCCCTTACCTGTCGCTGTGCAAGAGCATAAGCACGCTGTTTTTGCAGTACTGTATTTACGGTGGATATGCGTATATTATCTAACAGGTCTATCGTAAAGTTCCGTGTTAATATTCTTGATAAGTATCAGCTTGCCGGTTTGATACTGCTGTGAGTATGTTTAGATGAAGCGAATATAAAGCCTCGTAACTATAAAAATGTTATTGAAATTATGGCAAAATTGGGGTAGAAAGCTTACCAGGTGCAGGTTCTATATTTAATTGTAAAATACCCTGCAAGCCGTTACTTAAACACCTGCAATAGAAAGTACTGTTTTAATCTCCAGAGGTTTTGATATAAATCCTTTCACATATTTATTAGCCTGCGCTCTATTTTTATCATGCATATCAATTGACGATGAAAGAATATAAATACTGATATGTTCTTTTACTTCTTCGCTTAATTCATCATATTGGTCAAGAAACTCCCAGCCGGTAAGCGTTGGCATATTTATATCAAGAAAAAGTATTGTTGGTTTTACTATTTTAGTATATTCATTTTGTATGTATGCAAGTCCTTCTTCCGGTGCTGAAAATGTTTTAATATCCACCTCGCCAAGCTTACTCCGCAGGCGCATGCTGCAAATCTTATTATTCAAAGTATCATCATCAACAATAATATAGTTTTGGATGATCATATACAAAATTCTATTTTAAATTCAGTTCCTTTATTAATTTCACTCTGTATACTTATTTTGCCGCCAAGAGTTTCCACCTGCGTTTTTACCATAAATAATCCCATACCTTTTCCTTCTATCGTTGTATGAAATCGTTTATATAAGCCAAAGATTTGTTCACCTCTTTTTTTAAGATCAATGCCCATTCCGTTATCAGTAAATATCAATATTATCTTATCTTTTAGCAGATAGCTTTTAATTTTAATAATGCATGGAAGCTGCTGCTGGCGGTACTTTATACTGTTAGATATAAGGTTATAAAATATACTGTAGAGATAACTTTTCAAAGTGATGATCTCTTCAACCTTTTCAAAATCACATTCTATTTTGATATTATTCTTATCAATTAAATTCTTAATGCTGATTTTTATATCGTCTATTAACTTAAAAAAAAATACCTTTTCCTTTGTTCCGTTTATTTCCCGTTTTACCTGTAAAATATGATTAAGATCTTTTACAACATTGTCAAGTCCTGTAACAGATTCCATTATTCCCTGGTTTAAAATAGCTTTATCTTCTGTGCTTATTCCGCAACTATTTAAAACACCTGCAGCACCAAGTATATTTGCTACCGGCGCTCTCAGGTTATGAGAAACAATGTATGCAAATTGCTCAAGCACTTTATTTCTTTGCATTAAATCATCAACCATTTGCGTACGTTCATTTTCAGCCAGCTTCTTATCAGTTACATCGCACACTATACCATACAGGCCAACGGGCTTGCCATTTGAATCAAATTCAAATTTGCTTTCAGAGTAAACATGCCTCAGGCTTCCGTCATTGCGCACAATGCGATGACTATAACAAGCATCCTCAACGGCATCCCGTGATTTCTTAATTGTTTCTAATACAACTTCAATATCTTCCGGATGAACCAATGTTGACCAGGTTTCAAATGATAGCTGGCATTGATCGCATGGAAATCCAAATATCCTGCATGCTTCATCTGACAACCGGAGTACATTGTTAGTAAAATTTAATTCCCAACTGCCCATTTGCGCTACCTGCTGCGCCCTTGCGAGGCTTCTTTCGCTCTGTGCAAGTTCCTGCGCTGTTTTATTTTTTTGTTGTTTTTCTTCAGATTCTTTCAAGGCCCGTTTTATCTTATGAGTCAGTGTAAATAATTTATCCTTCAATGCATAATCAGTTACTCCTGTTTTAATATACTCAACAGAAATTTCTTCACCAATGGCTCCTGAAACAAATATGAAGGGAGTATTAGGAGCTGTTTTTTCTTTCAATTTAAAAGCCGTAAGTCCATCAAATGAAGGAAGCGTATAATCAGACAATATGATATCGGGAATAAAATTTAAAAGAGCATTGCTGTAGTCCTGTTCGTTTTGAACAATTTGTGATATGTAATCAATGCCGCCTTTTTTCAATTCAAATTCCATCAATTTAACATCTGCCGGGTCATGTTCAACAATTAATATTTTAGTTTTTGCGCTCATAATAACAGGCTTACTCATATCACTGATTTACTAACTACTTAACGGTTTTTTTTGAGAAACTTACTTTAATCAATATTGTATTTTAAAAATTACCAGAAAGATTAAACAACCTCCATTTTTTCTATGCATCTTTCATGAGAACATTACATACAGATGCATGTAAATAACCTAAACAGAAACTTTCAGTGTTATAGCCTTAAAAGTTATTAAACGCATCAGCCTAAAAAAAAGTATAGTATAATTTAAGTATTGTATACTGCGATTAGGTTTTAAATAATTCCCGTGCGCCGGTTAGTTAAAAAATATTTGTATGCTGATTCTTTAGAGCAACTTATTCCCAACTTTATTACTTTGAAGCAGTAAAAGTATTTCTCAATTTCTTTAGCTATGTAATCTTATAGTTGCTGTTATTAGTTATTGGATATGGAAAATATACAGCAAAGTTTTATCAATGATACTTCTGTTTTTAAACTGCTTATGCGTTGGTAATTATTCTTTCTTTCCCAGTTTAATTAACAGGTAAATTAAAGAGAAGATAAAAATAAAGATGCTAATGCTGATCAATTCCCGGCCCGTTAAATTAGAAAGCAACCAAACTATTCCGCAAATAGCCAGCACCGGAACAGTGATGCCGCCGGGTATACAAAAAGTTTTTTCTGACATTGTTGAAGCAGTTTTTCTAAGCTTTATAGTTGCTAAAACAACTCCAAGATAAATAAGCAGCGTAGCCGCACCTGAGATAATAGCAAGTTGTTTAAAGCCGCCTGATATTGCAAATAAAAATCCTAAAGAAGCATAAAAAGCTACAGCAATATGTGGAGTAAAAAACCGCGGATGCACTTTGGCAAGTGCTCGTGGCATCAAACCGTCTCTTGCCGCTGCATAAAGTATTCGTGGAATAGCAAGTACTTCACCGCTTAAACCACCAAGCATTGCTATTGCTGAGGCTGCAATCATTAAAGTAATTCCTGCTTTGCCAAAAATAATTCCGGCTGTTGCAGCCAATGGAGAATCTTTATGGGTTAAAATGGCGTTCCCTAAAACACCTTGCGTTACCAGTTGAATGGATATGTATAAAATCAATACAAAAGAAATTCCAAGAAATATTGCGAGCGGCACAGTACGTTTTGGGTTTTTGATTTCTCCCCCGTTGGTTACAGGCGTTTCTACTCCGGTAAAAGCATAAATTAAAAGTAATGATGCTGTTCCCACATGGCCAATTGTTGGAAATGATGTCCATCGTAAATTATCTGTTGAAACAAAACTTATTCCTGCCACTACTAATAACACGAGTGGGACAAGTTTTCCTACTGTTGCAAATTCCATAAACCGCACACCATTTTTTACACTGCGGATATTGATCAGCCCTAATCCTCCAAAGATGAGAATAAAAAAAAATACTCTGTAAACTTGCTTGTCAAGAGCAGGAAAAAAATATTTAAAGGTATCAGCCAATGCGTTTGCTACTGCTGCATCTGACACTACGCACGAACCAATCCAGAATAAATTATTTGCGATGAATCCTGCGAATGGACCAAAGGCAGTTTCAATATATGCATAGATTCCTCCGCTTACGGTGATCTTGCTTCCTAATTCTGCAAAGCACAGGGCAATTAAAAAAATTAGTGCTCCGCAAACAAGGTAGGCAATAATGGTTGCTGCCCCCAGGTTTTCAGCAATGATGGCTGGTATCACAAAAATTCCCGCACCAACAGTACCATTTAAAATTGCCAGCGTAAGCGCCCGTACTCCAATCTCACGTTTTAAATTTTCTTGTTTTGAGACCGGAATCATAATGCTGTAAATATTTGTTGCTTACGCTAACAACCGTAAATACTTTTTTTACGTAACGTATATAACCGGTACCAAACTTATTTATCTTTCTATAAGTGAAAAAAGTAAATCTCCAATTACACCGTACAGCAAACTTCCGGTACTGCAACTAATAATGATGTTCTTAAAATACGATAATTCCCCAGGTCGCTTGTTAATGGCCGCGGGCCATTTTCATACACATCTAACTCCGCATCACTTGATGCATAAACCTGAGCCCTTGTTTGATTTATAGCGTTATTACTCACCTCAATTATATTCTTAAAACTTTGTGCACTTAACAGCCCCGGATTAGAAGCAAAATTATCCCGTGCATATAATGGTGAATTCGCATAGTATTGCGGGTTAGCAAAAAAGTTATCATAGCCCGGCATCATCTCAACGCATAATGCACTCAAAGCACTATCTAACGGAAGACCATACAAAGCCAGCAGATCCTGCACTTCATTATTTCTCCAAATGGTTACTCCTTCCGGTGTTGCATCTGAATTAGTGTTTAGGTTCGCAAGGTAATTTTTGCTGTAAGCGTTACTGGCTTCTATAATCTGTAGTTTTCTGTCAGCAAGTAAAACATTTCTTTCATCACTATCATCTGCCATCCTTACCTGTGCATAAAGCAATGCCCATATTTCAGTGCGTGGTGGCTTTGCTGTTACATTACGCCCGTTAAAAACAGTTTGTGCATAGGGAGCGGTAACTATAATATATTTTTCATTTCTATTAGCTATGCAATACAATTGCGGAACAGGATGCTGCACCCCGGTATTTCGCAACGGCCTTCCAAAGCGGCCCTGTGCAGTGCTCCACGGCACTTTATGACCCACTCTGAATTCATAAGTAAAGAAACCAAACATCTCCAAAGCATCGTTATGCAGGCCGGGAGGAAGCGGCACTAAATAATGAACATTACTATCACTTGCCGGTATCATTTCCTGCATAGCGTTTAATCCCGTTTTATCATCACTGCTTACCGTACTTATAATGCGGATAGGTTCGGGCTCAACAGGCAATGCCGGTTCCTGCGGAGCTATTAATAAATCAGCTTCCCAATGTGCTAATAAAGTATCTGGTGCATAAGCAAGCATTCTTGCATAATAGGTGTCATCAGGGTTAAGAGGCGATTCTTCAAACTCTACCCATAAATATTTTTTGCGTGTTTCAGTATTTGCGTAATCAGCATCTCTTATGTACTTGCTGAAGGCCATGCCTGCACTTACTATCTTAGGCATTTGAGCAGGTATTATTGTAACAGGGAGATGAAGATATAAATTGATATCGCCATCATGTTGAGGTACATTTACTCCGTCTTGTAAATAATTAACCGCTACTCTGTAAGAGACAAATATTTCATCAGGAAATTTTTTATCATCGGTTTGTTTCGGTTCAACAGCATCAATAAAGCAACAATAAGTTTGAGACCTGTCAGATGCAACAAGAGCCTGCACATTGATAGCATGTTTTAATTCAACATCACCTGCTAATTCTTCTGTTGCAACTGCAGTTACTGCTTCATTGGTCATAACATCTTCTACACTAAAATCGTTTAAAAATGTATCACGGTCTGCAACACCCATCAATTGCATTGCATCACGTAAAAATATTTTACGGCGATACACCTGCATACTTATAACCTGTATACCATCCCATGTCCAGTCTCTATCAATAAGTAACGTGATAGGAATTATCCAATGATTTAATAAATCACTTTTAGTAGCAAATGTGATGCTTGTGTTATCCGGCGCAGCCGAATGCCGTATAAACCTGCTAACACCAAATTGCCAGCGCTCTCCTTGCCGTCCCAATAAAGACATTCCTTTATTATCAGTGCCAATAGCATTTGATAAACGCTGCATCATATTGGGAATCCTGTCGTCAGTGGCAAGGTTAGCAACAAGTAAATTATTGATATCAGCAGTCACGGTTATCAATTCATCTGGTTGCAAATAGATACCACGTATCATCATTTGATCTCCGGTAGGCTTGAACAAATTTATTTCTGATGTTGCTGCTTTTCTTGTAATGAATGATGAGGGCATTCCTTTTAACTCCGTTCTGTTAGAGCCATCAGGATTTGTACCACCATAATAATCGGGTTGTACCTTAGTAAGAGGCCTTACAGTTATTCTTATATCTCTTGCTGTTGGTAATACTAAATCAGTTCTTTCATCAATATTTGTTTTTCCTGAAGTGTTAAGTCCAAGATCATTTAATTGCTGGCTACCTGTAAAGCTTAATACAGGTGCATCTATAAATTTAAACGGAACATCCAGTTGTACATCAAAATTTTCACCGGTGAAAGCTCTTGTTGTAGAATATAGAAAAGCAAAACTATCTTTTGGATCTCTCTTGCGAATAGTTGTATCCATTGCAAGCGATTTTATTTCTACCAAAATTTCCATGCGATCAACATCAGGATCATATAAGCCAATATCTCGTTTAAGATTATTAGTGATTACAACATTACTATCGTCAATAAGTTTTTGTACAACATCATTATATCCTCCTGTAAAAAGTATGCTCGGGTAACCTAATAACGGGCGCTGTACACTTAATGTATTGCTTGTAAAAATGTCTGTATCCTTTGCAGGCAATGGAGTTACAAAATTGAATGTTTGCGGAATAACATGTCTTACAAAATGACAAAGTGTAACTGGTGAAACGGAATCATAAAAAGGGTTGTCTTCTATGAGCGGGCCGCCACCTGTTATATCAGTCATGCGTACACGAAACTCGTATTGATGGCCATATAATAAATCAATTTTATCTAAACCAACAGCTTTATAAAAATCATTCTTTGTTGCCTTATAAACCTGTTCATTTGCCTGGTCAAAGTCGCCGGGAATAAAATGATTTTTATCTATTTCATCTTTATGATAGATTGCAATTGCATCTTCATCCTGCAGCACAAGGCTGTTACCAATCCATTGTGAAAAATAAGAAGGCAGCCAAAAACTACCAGTTGGTTCTGCATCTAATTGTGCAGGATATACTTCCACACCCATTTCCAGCTCATCGTTATTTTTACCAATCAATGTTGCATCTAACTGTACATCTTTATCATAACGCACTCTGCAAAGTGATATCCATGAATCAGGATGTAATGGATCAATACTTTTTTCTCTTACATCAATACGATATTGAAAAACACCCAAAGGTGCATCAGGCCGCTTGCCGGTTGATGGATCAGCGCTCAATTGCCTTGCATGCCAGATAGCCAACTGCTCATCATCCCAGCCCATTCTTATTCCAATATCATTTGTAACAGGATGTTCATCATCCTGTTCTTCTTTTAATAAACTATTGCTAACGGGCTGATAATTATGAACGATTTTACAAAAGCCATCATCATATTCCGCTGCTTCTATAAACATCTCATCAAGTATAGATGTAGAAGGCGCAACAGGATAATCAGCTAATGGTGGATTATTATCAATCAACACCGGAAACTCAACGGCAGCAAATAAATTTCTTCCTTTCGTTAAATCGAGTTTGGGAATTCTTGCAGCATATCTTTTTACATAAGTCTGATCTGCAGGCGCCGTCCCAAATGTTTGATTATAATAACTACAATCAGGGTGAAGGTCAACATATAACCAGCCACCGTTTTTATAAGTATAATCAGTAAGGTCAATCTTAAGTTGTTCATGAATAAAACCACATTTTTTTGCAAGCTCTTTATGTCGAAGACAAAAGGCAAATACTTTGCCCCAGCTTGTATCATCTGTAAATCCGCCGGGAGGTGCGAATGTTGCAGAAGGATTTGGATTTTTCTTTACCGCACAATGATATTCATCGCCTGTTACACAAATATCTTTATTACGTGGTGAAGTAAAATTGAATGATTGCCTGTAAGTGTTTGGCAAATATTTTTTTACCTGTTGCACTTTTGTATTATCTGCCCTGTCTGTTTTTGTTATTTTGAAACGGCTTTGCAAAGAAGTAAAAATATCTGTTGCTTCGGAAGGCATTTTTATATCAGGTAAATCATAAGGCGTTGATGGCAAATCCAGCCGTGGATAGTCTTCAGGTGAATCTATAACCATCGCCTGTAAACGCAGATTACAATTAACCCATGCAGGAGATAATGCATTCAATGCATCATCAATAAGCGGGTTAAAATTTCTTACCACAATAAACACATTCAGGAACAAACTTTTACCTGCTTGTTTTTGTGGGAAAGCCATTATGCTAAGTTTCGAAATCATGGTTCAAATTTTTTGTGTTATTTAAAATACCTCACCCCAACCCCTCTCCAAAGAGAGGGGCTTAGATTATAAATGTTATAATTCTTTTACCATTTTATACAGTCTGCTTATGCTATTTGTCTTGCTTCCTGCCAACGTTCTGTTTCATTTATATCAATAACAAATGCTACACATACATCTATACTAAACGTAACCTGTGCTATACAATCAGTTCGTTTATCAGGCCCTGATATTGTGCGGTGTATTTTACCGGCTGCTTCAATTTGTATGGTGATAGTTACAAGGCCACCAATCAGTTCTGCACGTCCTCTGAAGAGAATAAAAGCTGCGACAGTAATATCAGTTGAGTCAAGAGAAATCTCAATACCTACCGCATAAAGAACACTTACGTTGCCTACCACAGGTATACCTACCATAAGCTCGATACCGCATCCGAATTTCATATAAAGTGCAGGGCCTTTTATAGTATCAGCAGAGATGCGCAAAGTGACCTGGCCAACAGCATACACTGTTGCAGCCGCAAGGCTTACACACATTACACTTAACTTGGCTCCGAATTCTATGAATCCTCCTGCGCCCAATGCAGGTAAGCCATCAGGCGGAACAGGAACGGCAAGATTAAAATAGATACCCAACTTTAAATTTGCTTCCAGCCGCATGGGAGTTGTAGGCCCATCTAAATAAGCAGCCGGAAATTGTAATACGGGTATTTCTTTATCAGCCTGAAATTTATATTCCCAATTGTTAGGACTGTTGCTCATGGCTATTTTCAGCGCTTTCTTAGCGATGTCTTTGTAATCTGCTGAAGTACCTATTACTTCTAATATTTCAAGTATTTCTATTATTGGTTTCAGATCATTTCCGGGAATTAATTTTGGTCCTGCATCCGGATCATCTCCGGTAAATCCGGGAACACTTCCTTTCTGCGTATCAAATTTTCCCTTTATTAAAAACAGTCTTTTCATATCTACCAGGTCAACCACCATGGTGATATCATTCATCTTGTTCAGCCAGCTATTGGCCTGGCTGTTTAAATCTAAATTGAGTGAGCCGCCACCTGCGCTGTTTCCATCTTTATCAGTATTGGCATATTCTGCATACACCTTTAATATTCCGGGTTTATCAATAAAAGTAAAAGATGCATTTTTATCAAAAGCCTGTTGTAAAGGTTTAAGTACGTCATGATTTATCTTATCAACCATTTGATATCCTTCATCAATGATTTTTGTTGCACATCCGGCTCCGTCAATATCAATAGATGGAAGATTATCAAGATTTGGAAATACACCTTTGCTATTAAGCAGCCTGTAAGCATCTCCCAGGTCGGGTTTGGTGCTATGCAATAATTTTTCACCAGCATTAAAAGAAGGATTCCGGTACAACACCTTTTGCGTATCGGTGTTTTGCAGAAATGCAAATTGAGTAAGGCGGTCTTCTGCAAGCTTAAATAATTGAGAAGCCGGTGTTATTTCTTTGGGAAAAGAACTGTTTAAAATATCATCTGCGCTTCCTAATATTCCTTTGCGTATCAATGAAACAGTTGTATCGGTTATAGGATGAACTTCTTTGGAATTTTTATCATGCATTACAAGGCTCCAGCTTCCGTCCTTAGGCAATACAGGCATACCTTTGGCAGCAGTAACAAAAACAATATTGTTTGTTTCATCAAGGCTGTGATTCACTTCCACACGGCTTATGCGCATTTTTTGCCCGCTGCCATTTACATTCACTATGGAATCAACAGGGCCGCCCAATCCATTTTGAAGATCAAGCAATGCTGCAAAATCTTCAGGCGAAATAATAATACCTCTCGGTGATTTTTGTAAATAACCCAACATTTTTTTAGAGGTTATTGTTGTGCCCTTTGGAACTCCATTCACAGCCTCAGTTCCATCTATATCAGTTATTAAAACATCTGCATCAAAATAAACAGGAATAAGTTCTACTTTAAGAGGAGCAGTAAGCGGATGTGCAGCATCATGTACGTCATAAGCCAGGCCATCATCTTCATTAACATAAGCTCCCGCACTTTTAAACCATGTTGTTTCATAGGGAGCTAAATCGTTCTCAACAATATTGCGAACATTATAAACTCCCCGAACAAGGCCGGGATGAAATGTATAAGGTTTATCTCCCGGAAGCGTTATATAAATTAAATTACCATTAGCATCAAGCACCGGATTTCCTGATGCATCTTTTTGAGTAAATTGATTTCTGAACTGGTATTCGCCATTACTATCAGCTCTCCATCCACTGTCCACCCGATATTCAAAACCTGTGCTGCTGCGATACATAGTTATTGTTCTTACCACACGAACGGCCCATGGATATAAAATTGTTCTTACCTGTATTACTTCTTTGGCGGTTCTTCCACGCCATACATCAAAAATTGCTTTAGATACTGATGCAATTTCTGCTTCTTTATTTAACCAGTTGCTAAACACGTTTGCGCCATAACCTGTAAAATCATAGCGCTCCAACGGCACGCCTCTGTGTTTAATTCCATTGGCAAATTCATTATTAAAAATGTCTGTAGAGGTTTTGCCAAGTATACTCCACGTACCGGGTTGAGTTAACGATTTGAGATTAAATTGTTGAATAGTTAATCCCCCGAATATATGATTGCCTTCGCCGGCATTTGCGCCCGACTTTGTAACGATTTGCATGCCTGCTTGTGTGCCATTTGCAAAAGTTGCTTTGATGAGTTCTATAGTTGCACCGGATACATTTGGATGAGGAGCTACATAATAATTGTCCTGATCGTAGACGCATAATGATATCATCCCGTTAGGCAAAGTGAATAAACTCCAGGCTTTAAAATTGGTATCATCTTTATAATTTTTTACGACCTCATTAGTTACAGGAATCGGAGCCAGTGTTACAGGAGCTTTTCCTGTGTTGCCAATTAATGCGGGAATACCATCGCTGTCAAATCTTAATATTCCGAACGGCGGATCATTAGTTACATTAAATGGAGATGTTATGTTGAGCACAGGCTCCCAGCTTATTTGAGGTACTGTAAATATTCTTACAAAATGGCTGGAAGCAACAACATCCATTCCTTGTATAGCCAGTGGATTTTTTGATGTGTCGGCTTGCTGTACATCGCCACCTTGTATGTTAAATGTTCTGTTGAAAATAAAGTCTTCATTGGCGAAGCCTACATTCACTCCAAGAAGATCTGCATTGGTACTAACATCTAATAAACTAAAAAGACTGTTTTGCCCAAATGCACTATTACCACGGGTGTACACATATGATCCAAATTCTGTAGCAGGCTGGTCAGCAACGCCTGCAGCTTTATACTGGTTGGTTAATAATGTTGTTTTGCGTAATGCACTTTGTTGTGTTTGTTGCGCAGCTAAATTTTTATTGTCAGATAAATTCAATGAAACATAACCTTGCTGAAGAGGCTGTACATCTGCGTTCTGCGGGTTAATTGCAGATGCAGTAATATCTCCCCACATAAAATTTACGTCAGGTATATTATCATCAGCCCATGTAATGATACCAATAAGCAATTGCCTGATAGCATAAAGAGGAATGCCTCCTTGTTTATTATAAGCATCATAACTTCTGTAAACGCCTTTGAATATATCAAGGTCGGCTGCATAAGGATCGGGCAGTGTAGGAATATATCCAAGCAACCCAAAAGTATCAATAAGAACTGCTTTAGCAAACTCTTGTTCACTCTTTAATTCTGCAGCGAGCAAAAATCCCCTTAACGGTGATACAGTAAGTAATGCATTACTTAATGCTATAGCTTTTGACTGAAATGTGATTATTTTACCAAAGGGATTGCTTCCGCTGTTATCAATAAGAAGATTATCATCATACAATATAACAAGATGCATTGCCTGCGACCATGTAAGTAAGAAAATTGTTTGCTTGCTGTTTACTGAAAATGGTTTCCCTGCAACATCAACAGGGCGATCAATTGTACCTGTACAATTTGCCAAAGCCATTACAGCTTCGTTGCCGGCTTGTAAACAATTATAAAAGAACAGGAAGTTATCTGTGTATTGAAGGCCTATCAAATTCCATTGGCTTTTATCATTCTTCCATAATTTATATTGCTGTTTAGCATTTATATTTCCTGCTTTTAAATCGGTTATAGAGATACGGCCGGGCTCTGCTAAAATCCACGGGCTGCGAAGATTTATCCACTCTTTGTTCTTTAAATTAATATCCTGTAAACCATACCAGCTTGCAGATAATCCCTCATCTGTTTGAATCATCATTGCACCAATGCCTTTTGCTTCAAGCGGATTATTTATATCAAGCAATGCACAACTCAGGCTCCATGCGGATTGCCCAATAGGAGCTATACCTTTTATATTACAAACATTGGAAAGGCAATTGGTAGTATCAAATTCAGCAATTGAACTTTGATAAGGAATACAAACCCTGTTGAATTGAGATAAATAAAAAGTTGGTTTGTTTTTATCAGGAATAAAATTAATTTGTTGCTGATATAATGTGCATGAAGCATCACCGGCTGCTAAAACCTGGCTGCCTGCATCATTAAAAGTAAAAGTGATAGCCTGCGGTAGATTTACAACTGCATTTTTTGCATCAATACCTGTATCATCCGGTGAAACAGAAGCATCACTTTGTTCTTTAAGATTTAATGTTACAGTAATTGTAGTTCCCGGAGGCACAATCATTTTATCATCATTCAATTCCACATCAGTTGTAAAATGAATAGTTCCATTATTAATGGTAAGTCCGCAAAACTCATTGTCGGGTGCAGCAGCAGAAATCAAATGTGAATTAACCCATAACGTGGATTCCGGAATGGTGTAATCTTTATGATTTAGAACTAAAACCTTGAGAATCTTGAGCGTTAAAACCATCGCAGGTTGTGCTGCGCCTTGCAAATACAATTGCACACCAGGAATAATTTGATATAAATCCAGCCATAATTTTTGTCCAAGATTATTTATAAGCGGACCAATTGTTTGCAGAATTTTTGCACCCCGTGCCCAGGCAGGAACGCTGCCTTTTACCTGGCTGCTTGCAAAAGGTACTTCGCGGCGAAAAACGCGAATTTGTTTATCCGGTTGTGTTTCCCGGGCTTTTTGTAAAACAGTATCCAGGTATTGCAAATCTTCTTCCCTAAGATGTTGAGTTGATATGTTTTGCATGGTTTCAAATAGAAAGCTTTGTTGCAATTGATCTGCAGGTTGCTGCTGTAAAAGTGCATTGGCAACATTCACGTGGAATGCCTGCAGTTCTTCAGGTGAGGGATTATTAGTGGCAATAAAGCCCCCTGTAAACTGCGCCAGCAGGGCGAGCAACGAATTTTCATTCATAAAATAGGTTTACTATTATTGATAATCAGGTGAGAATAATTAGCCGGAGTTTTCTATGGGTTAAAGAAAGGGAATGCAATGTAAATATTAAACTATTAAAAAGCAATAGCCTTTAATTAATTTAATTTTATTAGATAGAAGTTAGTATAGCATCGTTTTGAGACATAAATAAAAAATTAAAATGGAGTTTCATATCTTTCAAACAAAGAAAAAAGTGGTGGTTCGTTTTTGTGGGTTTATTAGCGAACACTAATTCAGGATAAACCACAGATACGTGTGCTTTGAAATTTAGATTTATTCAAAGATTATTCAACAATAGATGTTAATGTTATAAATATAAGTATGACAAACGAATAGTAAGCAGCAGATAATTTCTTTTCAACTGATTAAGCATTGTTGTTTTTACCATTCTCGGCATTTTGTTCTTCGCAGCATGTAAACAAGCATTATTTCGGCCGCTTCTTTTTGCCTAATCTTTTTACAAGAAAATGATGTATATCTTTTGTTGATATATCCATTTAGAATTAAGAAGCAGATCAGGATTTATATTTTTTAATAATTACCGAAGCATTATGACCACCAAAGCCGAATGTATTGCTTAGTGCTGCATTAACTACTTTTTCCTGTGCCTTATTAAAGGTGAAATTTAATTTTGGATCTAATTCAGGATCATCAGTAAAATGATTTATTGTAGGAGGAATTATATTTCTTGTAACTGCAAGAATACATGCCAAAGCCTCTACAACACCAGCTGCGCCAAGGCAATGGCCCGTCATAGATTTAGTGGAACTAATATTAAGCTGATATGCATGTTCGCCGAAAATATTTAAAATCGCTTTGGTCTCAGCAATATCACCCAATGGGGTAGATGTACCATGCACATTAATATAATCAATATCTTCAGGCACCATACCTGCATCTTTCAATGCAACATTCATTACGTTTTTGGCACCCAATCCTTCAGGGTGCGGCGCTGTAATATGATAAGCATCTGCGGTAGCGCCGCCACCTGCTATCTCGCAATAAATGGTTGCTCCTCTTGCCAAAGCATGTTCCAATTCTTCTAATATCAAAACACCTGCGCCCTCACCAATCACAAATCCATCCCTGTCTTTATCAAAAGGACGTGAAGCAGTTTTAGGGTCATCATTTCTTTCGCTGAGCGCTTTCATTGCATTAAAGCCTCCAACACCTGCTTCCCGTATTACGGCTTCACTTCCGCCGGTAATAATTATGTCTGCTCTGTTTAACCGGATGGTATCAAACGCATCAATAATAGCATTAGTGCTGCTGGCGCATGCACTTACTACGGCATAGTTAGGTCCACGAAATCCATGTCTGATTGATATCTGGCCAGCAGCAATATCCAATATCATTTTAGGAATAAAAAACGGATTGAAACGCGGCGTTCCATCACCCAATGCAAAATTGGTAACTTCTTCCTGAAAGGTAATTAACCCACCAATGCCGCTGGCAAAAATTACACCTACACGGTCAGGGTTTACATTCTCCTTAGTAATGCCGGCATCCTTTACAGCCTGGTCTGTGGCTATTATTGCAAATTGCGTAAACCGGTCTAACTTCCTTGCTTCTTTCCGGTCTAAAAATTCAGTCGGTTCAAAATTTTTAACCTCGCATGCAAACCTTGTTTTAAATTTTGAAGTATCAAATTGCTTTATGTAATCAGCGCCGGAAATACCATTAGCCAGCCCGTCCCAATATTCTGCAACGGATTTGCCTAATGGCGTTATAGCACCCATGCCGGTTACTACTACTCTTTTTAATTCCATAAAGCTTGCCTGCGATGATTAAAAAAGATAATTACTTAGCGTGTTCTTCTAAGTATGAAACTGCCTGGCCAACGGTTGTAATGGTTTCAGCTTGTTCATCAGGAATAGAAATATTAAATTCCTTTTCAAATTCCATAATTAATTCTACGGTGTCCAAACTATCGGCACCTAAATCGTTAGTGAAGGAGGCCTCAGAAGTTACTTCTGCTTCATCAACACCTAATTTGTCAACAATGATTTTCTTAACTCTTGTTGCAATGTCTGACATATAGTATAATTT
Source organism: uncultured Chitinophagaceae bacterium (assembly GCA_964236235.1). Taxonomy (GTDB): domain Bacteria; phylum Bacteroidota; class Bacteroidia; order Chitinophagales; family Chitinophagaceae; genus Ginsengibacter. The sequence continues at coordinate 6,787 of CAXSDW010000012.1, read as the reverse complement.
AGTTTATATCGCACAAAAATATACTTTTTGTAATAAAAAAAAATAATAACTAAGAACGTAAAAATAATGTTCAGCAACTGGGTTTTTATATGCAATAAATATTTTCTGTAGTGGTTGATAATGCTGTTTTTTGACCTGGCTTTACAGATAAATAGTTTTTTAAAGAATCAATATACAGATGCATGTTTTAATCATATTTTTATTACTTATTAATCAATACCCTGGTAATAACATCAATAAAAATTGTATATTTATTTACTGCTTCAAATTGAATTTTTAATAGCTATATGCCCATTAAACAAATAGATCATAGCTCAAAAGAATATAGCCAAATGATTGGTTTGCGAAATGATATTCTGCGTAAGCCATTAGGTTTATCTCTTGAAAAAGAAGAGCTTGAAAGAGAGAAGGATGACATTTTAATTGGCGCATTTGAAGAAGATAAAATGCTTGGCTGCTGCCTGCTTACTAAAACAGATAATGATACTGTAAGGCTGCGCCAGATGGCAGTTCAAAATAATTTGCAGGGTAAGGGAATTGGAGCCACCATGCTAAATTATGCTGAGAATGTAGCAAGAGACTGTGGTTATAAAAATATGGTAATGCATGCACGCAAAACGGCTGTTCATTTTTACGAAAAATTAGGTTATAGAGTTACCGGTGTTGAATTTGAAGAAATAACTATACCTCACCTGATGATGGAAAAGAAATTGTGTTAGATTATTCCTGATTTATAAATTGCGATTTTCAATTCTTAATTTTCAATTTCAATTTCCTTCTTACTTCATCTAACGCTTCATTTGCAAACGCATCTTTAGGAATTAAGAAAAATGACCGTGTATCAAAATACAGGTGAAAGAAATGAGGGCTTTCAACAAGGCTGCTGAACACCGTCCACGGCCAGCTTTTACTGCCTCGCTCATTTTCTAAAAAAAGATGATTATCCTGGAGGCTTACTGTAAAATGATCTTTAAAAGTTTGCGCTCTTTTATAAATAGTATAAGGAAGTATAAACCAAAATGCAATCATTAAGGTAAACCATAAAAGTGATCCTGTTAAAAAAGCCCAGGGAGAAATTTTTTTAAAAATGAAAAGCGCTGCAGATGCTATAGCAAAAATGTTAACCAGTATCATCATTAATTTTATCTCTTTGCGTGTAATAAAATGATAGCGTAAGGCCTGTATTACTTTTGACTTTTGGTACGAAAAAACAGATGATGTCATGTAAACAAATATAAAACTTAATGCAATTATTATTTCATAGAAAACATAATACTTATGCCTGTATAATGAGTAATCGGCCTTATACTTTATACCTTAATTAAGGTTATAGACAGATTTAAATTGGCTGTTAATTATTCTCCTGATGGGATCTTTATAGAAGTGTTCACAGGTACAGGCGTTCCAAAATCTGGTGCACCACCAGGCTTCCAGGTAAATTTTTGCATACGTGGGCTTCGGGCATCACCGCATCCCTCACCAGCGAGGGAATTAGCATGATAGATAATCCAGTCTTCTTTGCCATCTCTCGATTTGAAAAAACCATTATGCCCTGGCCCAAATGCGCCACCAGAAACATTCTTTGTAAATACAGGAGAAGAAGATTTTGTCCAGTCTGCAGGATTTAAAGGATTGCCGCCCTCTTTTAAAGAAAGCATTCCCAAAGCATAATCATCGGACCAGCAACCGCTGGCAGAATAAGTAAGAAAAATATTTCCTGCTGAATTTTTCAACACTTCAGGACCTTCATTTATTATGGGAGGTGCTCCATTCATTTCCCAATTATAAGTGGGTGTTGAAATCATAACACGGCTGCTTGCAATGGTGTATGGATTGCTCATTTTTGCAATGTAAATATTTTGTTGTCCATCAACATCACCGGGCCAGCCAGACCATATAAGATATTCTTCTCCATTGTAGTCAAATTCTGAAGCATCAATCGCCCATTTATCAGTAGTTATATCTGCAATTTTACCTTTAAATATCCATGTGCCGGTTAGTGGATTAGCGGAAGAATTTTCAAGAACATAGATCCTATGATTTTCATTATTTCCATCATCAGCTGCAAAGTATATGTACCACTTATTTTGCAGGTAATGAATTTCAGGCGCCCAGATATTTTTAGAATATAATCCTGTTGAGGGAGGATTCCAAACAGTAACAGCAGATGTATTTTTTAATTTAGACATCCTGCTTGTTTTATAAATTGCTATCCTGTTACCAAAAGTATTAGTGTAATAATAATTGGTGTCTTGTTGAATTACCCAGGGATCAGGGCCGCTGCTTAAAAGCGGATTTGTAAAAGTGGTGTCCTTAAAAGTTGGCGATGGAATTATGCCACCTGTGGTATTAGTATTTTTTTTGCAAGCCGAATTGCTTATTACAATCAGGAGAATAAAAATAACCGGATAAATAAATTTCCTAATCTCTGTTGTAGTATTTCTCATAATAACTACTAAACATGTGCTTTGCTTAGAATACATTCTTTAAAAATAATTACTTTTCTGAGGTGAGTTTTTTTATCAGGCTTGTCTCATCTTTGCGATAAGGAGTTCCATCTGCAAGAAAAATATCATGAAACCATTCTAAAGGTTCATCACCATTTGGAAGTGGTGTATCCCAGGCATACTTTGTATTAGTCTTACCGGTTACAAATCCCCAGTTTATAGCGCCAACATTTTCCTTCTTCAAAAGAGGAAGTACATTTGAAAACCTGCTGTTTCTTATACGAGCCATATATTCTGTACAAATTAAAGGGCGGCCAATCACTTTTAACAGCTGTATTACTTTTTGGTGCAAAGGCGCTTCATCATAATCATGATATGTTACAACATCAGAATTGGCAATTTGAAATGCGTTTAGTTTTTCAAAACTCCAGTCCCACAGCCCTGCGCTAATGGGCTGATCAGGATTTACACTTCTTGCCCATTGAAAAATTTTTGATAGCAAAGGAAGTGATGTTTCTTTTTTATCAGAATTGCCCGGCTCATTATAAAGGTCCCATAATAAGATACGTTTATCATGAGCAAAATTCGTCAATACATCCTTTACATATAACTCAAGCTGCGGAAAAGTGGTTGAGTCTGCTGAAAGAGGTTGCCCTGGATCCTGCACCCAGCCTGAATTATGGATCCCCGGCTTTGGAGAAGGCTGCGTTCCGGCCTGTGGTATTTTGTTCCAGCAATCATCAAAAAACACAAACATGATTTGTATGTGATGCCTGTCTGCAATATTTAAAAAGGTGTTCATTCTTTTCTTAAAACCTTCTTTATCTTCCTTCCATGCAATGCTATGTAAAAAAACACGCATTGTATTAAAGCCAATGTTTTCTGCCCATCCTAATTCCCTGTCATTGGTAACACTGTCAAATGTAGGCGCCTGCCACATTTCTAATTGATTGATTGCATTACTTGGAATATAATCAGCACCAATTATCCACTTATGATTTGCATACCATGCATTCGCTTTTTCTGCCGTCCATTGTTTGCCTGTGTTTGCAGTACCTGAATAATCCTGTCTTTTATTTTTTTGGGCATCTGCATTCGTGAGCACTACACAGATCAGTAAAAAAGCAAGCGTTTTTTTTAATGTCATCGTTTTAGTTTTATATTAATTAATGTGATTAGTTCTGCAGACAATTTTTTAGACATTTCTTTTTTTAGACAAGGAAGTTAGTAATTTATTTTCCGTTCTAATGTTGATTTTATTTCTTAAACCTATTCAAGGACTTTAACTTCTGTACGCCGGTTTTTTTGTCTGCCGGCTTCCGTGTTGTTGTCTTCTACCGGATCTTCAGCGCCATAACCTTTAGCAACAAGGCGATCATTACTTATCCCTTTAGAAACGAGATAAGCTACAATTGATTTTGCCCTATCCAGGGATAAGACGAGGTTCTTGTCATCGCTTCCAACATTATCTGTATAGCCGCCAATCTCAATGCGTTCAGTAGATTTTCTTTTGAGGTATTCCACAAGCTCGTCAAGTGTTTGATATGATTCGGGACGAAGATTGGCTTTGCCAAAATCAAATTCTACGTTATCTAAAACAAAAGTTTTTGCAGGCTCAAATTCTATATTAACATTAAATGGTTTTTTAAAATAACTATTGGCAGTTAATGCCGGTATGTCAATCACATTATAACTGCTTGAATCCTGGAAGCCCATTACATAAATATCATACTTATCACCGGCAGGAAGTCTTGTGGAAAAAATACCTGACGCATCACTTATTGCCTGGTACTCATTTGCATTTTTCTTACTGCGGAATATAACAAGTTCATTATTGAGCGGCGCTTTATTAGTCATGCTTACAATAGAACCCGCCACCTGTGCATCTTTCGGTAAGTTTAATGGCGATGTGGTTTGCGCTTTAGCAGTTGTAAATGAAATAATCTCTATAATTAAAAGCACAAGATTCTTCATAAGAAAAATTTATATAATCGTTTCAAATACAAACACTTTTTAAGCGATAAACTAAGCTACAATATTTATGACGATAAATATACTTACCCAATTAAAGAATCTATTTAAACAAGTTCGTTTTTTAAAAGAACATTTATAAAATGAATCTAATAAAAAAGCCACCTACTCAGGTGGCTTCAAATAATATGTTTTAAGTCTCCTTTAAAAGATTTAGAGGTTTAACTACAACCCATGCTGTTACCGCAGTTGAGGCATTTGTAACAAGTACCGCTGCGGATAGTTATGTGGCCGCAAGTATTACATGCCGGCGCATCGCTCTGCATATTTTTAGCAGCTGCATCTATTGCATCAATATTTACTTTTCTAACTGAATCTGTGCGATGGGCTTTTGCGCTCTGCGGATGCAAAGTAGAAGCAGATATATTTGGTATCACTCTTACATCACTTAACTCATGCACTCTGTCGCCAATGGTTGGTGTATTTATATCCCATTTTTCATTTCCAAGATTTTGAACTTCGGGTTTATCTAAAACATGCACAAGATCATTTCTACCCAGATATTCATACGCAAGAGAACGGAACATAAAATCAATTATAGATGTAGTAGATTTTATATTTGGATGATCAACCATTCCTGATGGTTCAAAGCGGGTAAACACAAATTTCTCTACAAATTCTTCCAACGGAACTCCATATTGCAAACCGATAGAAATGGCTATAGCAAAGCAGTTCAACATACTGCGCATAGTGGCGCCTTCTTTTGCCATATCAATAAATATTTCGCCTAATGTGCCATCACTATATTCTCCTGTTCTTAAAAATAATGCCTGCCCGTTGATCTTTGCTTTTTGCGTAAAGCCTCTTCTTTTTGCGGGCAAAGTTCTGCGCTCAACTATCATTGCAAGCTGCCGTTTTAAAGAAGTGTCAGCGCTGCTTTGCACTCTTTTGTTTACTTCTTCAAGCAGTTCTTCAACAGTTAATTTGCCCATATCAACTAATGATGAAACCTGCGCTGCAGCTTCAGACATTTGTTCTTCTTTATCAGCAACTTTAATTTTTTTATCACTCTTATTACTAAGCGGCTGAGATAGTTTAGAACCATCACGATAAAGTGCACATGCCTTTAAACCAAGCTGCCAGCTTAGCTTATAGGCTTCAGCAATCTCTTCTACATTTGCTTCATTAGGAAGATTTATGGTTTTAGATATTGCCCCGCTTATAAAAGGTTGTGCTGCAGCCATCATGCGTATGTGGCCGCTGTGATGAATAAAGCGCTCACCCCTGTGGCCGCATTTATTTGCACAATCAAAAACTGCAAGATGCTCATCTTTTAAATATGGCGCACCTTCTATAGTCATAGTGCCGCAGATGTATTCATTTGCTTTTTCAATCTGTTCCTCTGTAAAACCTAATGCTTCAAGCAGGCTCCATTCAAAATTATAATATTGCGCAGCTGTGAAGCCAAGTCGTTTAAGACATTCCTCTCCCAAATTGTATACATTAAATACAAAGCCAATTTCAAATGCTGAACCAAGACATGCTTCAAGTTTTTTTATTTCTTCAACTGTAAAACCTTTTTCACCAAGAGTTTTATCATTGATAAATGGAGCGCCTTTTAATGTTGCATGGCCTTTGGCATAATTAACCATTTGCTCAATTTGCTTCTCAGTATATTTTAAATTTCTGAGGGCCTGCGGTACACTTTGATTGATAATTTTAAAGTATCCGCCGCCGCTTAACTTCTTAAACTTAACAAGGGCAAAGTCAGGCTCCACGCCGGTTGTATCACAATCCATCACAAGGCCAATGGTACCTGTTGGCGCTATTACAGTAGTTTGTGCATTGCGATAGCCGTACATTTCACCAAGCTTTACAGCATCGTCCCATGCTTTTATTGCAGCCTTTAATAAATAATCAGGGCAATGTTTTGCATCAATTCCTTTAGGCTTTATTTCTAATTCTTCATAAGCATCTATGGCATCATAAGCCGCAGCACGGTGATTGTGCATCACCTTCATCATGTGCTTTTTATTTTCAGCATATTTACTAAAAGGGCCGAGATGCTGCGCCAGCTCTGCAGAAGTTTTATATGCAATGCCAGTCATAATTGCTGTGATAGACGCTGCGATACCGCGGGCTTCATCGCTATCATAAGGGATGCCGCTAACCATTAACATGCTGCCGAGATTAGCATAACCCAAACCAAGCGTTCTGTAATCATAAGAAAGCTGTGCTACTTCTTTGCTTGGAAATTGAGCCATCAAAACAGAAATTTCCAGCACAGTTGTCCAAAGCCTTACAGTGTATTCAAAGCCATCAACATCAAAAGAATTGTTGTTCTCATTAAAAAATTTGCGAAGATTTAC
>CAXSDW010000011.1:0-43753 GCA_964236235.1 uncultured Chitinophagaceae bacterium | reverse complement strand
CCCGGTCAAAAAGCTGGTTTTAAAAGAAAACAATACTCCTCTTCAATATAACATTCAAGAAGTTGACCTTTAGCACAAACTGAATGAAGTGATAGTTTTGCTCCTTAAAAAGCAAATTTTTAAAAAAAATGTTAAGACAATACTTGCAAATTATGATTTTGCAGATTATCTTCGTCTCGGTTTTTCATAGGATATTGGATTTTAAAGCGGGACTAGATTTCTATCTGGGTCCCTTTTTTTTATCTTTTACTTAATAATAATCCATCTTTTTGTACAGCAATTTTATTTTCGGATTGCAGATAATTCAACACCTTCCATATTTTATTTTTTTTAAAGCTTTTTAATTCTTTGGTGAGATTTTGGGTATTTACTGAATTTTTTTCAAGCAATTCAAAAATGCCATTAGAAATTTCGTCAAATTCATTTTTTGATATCACCAGGTTTTTTTGATTTAGGCAATTATCACAAATTCCGCAAGCTTTTATGTTTGCATCACCAAAATAGTTTCCGATAATTTTACTTCTGCATACAAATGTGTTATTTACATATTTGATAATCGCTGCTGCTCTTTTTTCAAAAGCAGTTCTTCTTTTATTAAGATTTTTGATATTTAGTGTAAGGTCTTCGGTGTTTACCCTGTTCTGTAAAAAAATAACCTGGGGTTTATCTTTTTGAAATGTATATTCAATAATGCCTAAGGCATGTAATTTCTTTAATATATCAATTACATAATTACGATCTTTCTTAATAAAATCTGCCAGCCTGTTTTCATAAATCAAGGCAGGATAATCAAATATTCCTTCGTACGAACGAAGTAATCCTTTGATAACAATATCAAACTCAGGGTTACTTTTTTCAAACTGGTGCAAGTCTTCTTTAGATGATGTAAATACGACCGCAGATGGTTGAAAAAATTGTTCATTATATCCAATAATTTCTTCCTGCTCCAATACTTTTAAAGAATAATTAATGGTATAAATATCCAGTTGAAACTTTTTTACAAAATCACTAATATCAAAATCAAATGACATTCCTTCACCAATACCGGAGGGAAGCTGAAAATAATTTACTAATGCTTTATAAACGTTTTTGATTTCTTCAGGCGCAGGATATCTTATTGAGGATTGTTGCTCAAGGTCTTTTAATTCGTTCTCATAAAAAAGCAAAACGGCATAAGCTTTCTTTTCATCTCTGCCTGCACGGCCAGCTTCCTGGTAATAATTTTCTAAAGCATCCGGCACATCATAATGCACTACAAGTCTTACATCAGCTTTATCTATTCCCATTCCAAAGGCATTTGTGCAAACAATAATTCTTATTTCATTATTTATCCAGCGCTCCTGTTTTGTTGCACGTAAATTATTTGATAAACCTGCGTGATAAAAATCACTTACAATTCCATTAGCCGCCAGGAGTTCTGATACCTCTGTTGTTCTCTTACGACTTTTGCAATAAACAATTCCAATCCCGTTTACATTTTTACAAACCTCCAAAAGCTTGTGTTGCTTAGCCGAAACATTAAATACACTGTAAGAAAGGTTAGGGCGCTCAAATGATTTTTGAAATCTCTGCTGGTCCTTTTTAAAAGATAATTTGTCACAAATATCATCCTGAACTTCTTTAGTTGCAGAAGCTGTGAGCGCAAGAATTGGGACCTCCGGCAAATGCTCACGCAAAGCCGAAATTCTTAAATAAGGTGGCCTGAAATCGTAGCCCCATTGCGAAACACAGTGTGCTTCATCAACTACAATTATGCTCACTTTAAATGCAGGTAAATATTCAAGAAACAAATCTGTTTCTAATCTTTCCGGCGAAACATATAAGAATTTATAATTTCCGTAAGCTGCATTTTGTAATGTTTTTTTTACTTCTAAATAACCCATTCCTGAATAAATCGACAAAGCAAGAATGCCTTTTCTTTTTAAGTTTTCAACCTGGTCTTTCATTAAAGCAATCAAAGGACTTACTACCAGGCAAAACCCTTCTGTAGCCATTGCAGGCACCTGGAAACAAATTGATTTTCCGCCGCCCGTTGGCAATATTGCCAGTGTATCTTTACCTTCCAGAATTGAAAGAATGATTTCCTGCTGCAAGGGACGAAATGATTCGTAGCTCCAATATTTTTTTAAGATTTTTTCGATTGAGTGCATAGGTGCATTTGAGATTAATACACCTCATCATGAGAGCCAATATCTTCAAAAAGCACTTTGCTCTCTGAAAGAAAAGTAAACACAATCCTCAAATCATATTCTACAGAATAAAAATCTTTTAGAGCGCCGCTTAATTTATGCGTTGATAATGATGGATGAAACGTAAAATTTTGGAAGATCAAAATTTTTTTCAGTATAATTAGCGATACTTCTGAATTACGCCTGATTAATTTATTATATGTTCTCTCAAAGGCCTTACTAAATTTTATTGTAAGCATTATACTTGAAGCCGTTTTTTAATTTCTTCTGGATTATCTGAAGAAAACAATTTGCCTTCTTCAACATCTTTCAGCGCTTCAAAATGATTTTTTAAAATTTCTTCTCTTCGTTTTTCAACAAGTACTTTTGAAATAATGTCCCGTATCTCCTGCATTTCTTCTACATCAAGAGAAGTTACTTGTTCAACAATATCAACAAATCTGGCCATGTATTCATTTTTTCAAATATACAAAATTCACCTGTTTTTCCCTTGTGAAATATTATACATTGCCGCAATAGTAATTATGAGTTTATGCATTATTTTTATTGCTAAATAAAAGCTATATGAAAAGAGATGGAGCTACTACCAGCTTATGGCAATATAATATGCCGGATTATATTTCAAAAGAATTTAATCTAAGCAATCAAATATTTGATGTACTCATTGTTGGTGGCGGGATTACCGGTATTACAACAGCTTTGCAACTGCAGAAAGCAGGCAAGAAATGTATACTTGCCGAAGCCCAAACCATAGGCTTTGGTACAACGGGTGGAACAACTGCTCATCTTAATACGATAATGGATACGCCATATAATCTTATCGAAAAAAACTTTGGGGAAGATAATGCACAGTTAGTGGCAGAGGCAACAAGAAATGCAATAGATCTTGTAAAGCAAAACATAAATGAATATAGTATTGACTGTGCGTTTGAAGAAAAAGATGGATACGTTTTTTCGCAGGATGATAAACAAACTAAAGAGCTTGAAGATATTTTTACAGCCTCAAAAAAAGCGGGATGTGAAGTTGAACACGCTGATAAAATTCCGGTGCCAATTGATTTTAAAAAGTCGATTGTGTTTAAAAGACAAGCCCAGTTTCATCCTTCAAAGTATTTATATGCATTAGCAAAAGCCTTTGAAAATGCCGGCGGTATTTTACTGCAGGGATGCCGTATTACTGGTATCAAAGAAAACGATGTGCTTGAAATTGAAAGTTCCCTGGGTAAAATTAATGCACGTAAGCTGATCTATGCAACTCATGTTCCTCCAGGCGTTAACCTTCTTCATTTCCGGTGTGCACCTTATAGAAGTTATGCAATTGCTGTTACTTTAAAAGACAACAATTACCCGGATGCATTGGCTTATGACATGTACGAACCTTATCATTATTATCGTACACAGGTTATAGATGGCAAATCATATTTGATTGCGGGTGGAGAAGATCATAAAACTGCCCATGAAGAAAATACGGAAGCTTGTTTTACAAGGCTTGAAAGTTATATAAGAAAGTATTTTGAAGTAGAAGAAGTGGCGTTCCGGTGGTCTTCACAATATTTTGAGCCTGCAGATGGATTACCTTATATTGGTAATTTGCCGGGCAACGGTGATAACGTTTTTGTGGCAACAGGCTTTGGCGGAAACGGAATTACTTACAGTCATGTTGCTGCCATGATTTTATCTGATCTTATTGTAAAAGGCAACAGCAAGTATGAAAAGTTATTTAATCCTTTCAGAATAAAGCCTGTAGCCGGCTTTGCCAATTTTGTAAAAGAATCTGCAGATGTTGTAGGAGAATTTGTAGGAAAATGGTTTTCGTCATCTAAGATTAACGAGCTTTCTGAAATTGCAAAAGGCGAGGCAAGAGTAGTTAAATATGAAGGACATTCTATTGCTTTATTCAAAGATGAAAATGGCCGGTTTCATGCGGTAAACCCTGCATGTACGCACATTAATTGTGTGGTTGGGTGGAACAATGCCGAGAAGACGTGGGATTGCCCTTGTCATGGATCAAGGTATTCAATGGATGGAGAAATGTATACAGCGCCTGCAAGAAAGGATCTGGAAAAAATTGATTTAAGAGAGATAACAGAGTAACCAAATAAACATGAGTCCTTATACACGACACCTGATACCTGATTCCTGATACCTTATACCACTTTCTTCCATTTTAGCCGTATAGAATTTGCTGCTAACACAACATCGCTGAAACCCATTACCAGTGCAGCAAAGCCTGGCGTTAATAAACCTGCAGCAGCAACTGGTATAGCAATAATGTTATAAAAGAAAGCCCAGAAAAGATTTTGTTTTATTGTATTAAATGTATGCGTTCCCAAACCTAATGCAAGTGGTAAATTTTTTATTCCATTGTTCATTAAAATTACCTGTGAATTTTGTACAGCTATATTAGCAGCTTCACTTAATGAGATGCCAATTGTTGCTTTTGCTAATGCTCCTGCATCATTAATACCATCACCTATCATTGCTGTTGGCAAAGCTGAATTTAAGTGAGAAATAATTTCCATTTTTTGCTCAGGCGATTGCTCTGCATAAAATTTATCAATACCTAATTCATCACTTAATTGTTTGCATTTTTTAATATTGTCGCCGCTTAAAAGAATTGTTTTTACATTGATTGATTTGTAATAATTTATAACCTGTTTTGCTTCTTTTCTTACTTCATCTTTTACATCTATCCATCCAAGGAGTTTATTATTCTTTAAAAGATAAAGACTATGTTCTTTCTCTTCAAAATTGACCGCTAACTTATTTGAACCAATCATATATTCATTGTTCTCATAGTCAACAGCTTTAATGCCCAGGCCTTTTATTTCCTCAATGTTTTTCCATTTAATCTGTTCATTTGATTTCCAGCTTGCGGCAATACATAAAGCAATAGGATGATTAGAATATTTTTCAAGAGAAAAGCATATTTTTTTAAATTCCTGTTCGTTTACATTTTCAAACCCAAAAGCAGCGATTTCGAACTTACCGGTTGTTAAGGTGCCTGTTTTATCAAACACAATTTGTTTTATGTTTTTAAATAATTCCAGTGATTTGGCATCTTTAAATAAGATACCATTTTTTGCAGCCCTGCCGAGGCCAACTGCAATAGCAGCGGGTGTTGCAAGGCCCATTGCACACGGACAAGCAATCACCAATACAGCAATTCCCCGCATTAAGGATGTGCCAAATGAATGATGAAAAATAAATGCGTTTGCCGTTACTGTTATCAATGCAATCACCAAAACTGCAGGCACAAAAATGGCGCTTATTTTATCTGCAAACAATTGTATCGGCGGCTTATCAGTTTGGGCTTGTTTGGCCATTTGAACTATTTTACCCAAAACACTATTATTTCCTGTTGCCGTTACCTGCGCTTTTATTGTTCCTGTTTCTATCAAGCTTCCTCCAATTAAAATATCCTTTTTATTTTTTTCAACAGGCATACTTTCACCGGTAAGTATTGATTCATTTACACTGCAGCTTCCCCACAAAATTTTACAATCCGCAGGAACCTGTTCTCCCGTTTTTATTAATACCAGGTCTCCACTTTGCAACTGTGTATTTTCAATTGGAAATACCTGCTCTTTATGTTCATGATCAAAAGCGATCATATTAGCCATAACTTTTTGCTGAGCTGATAAAGATTTTAATGCTTTTTGCGTTGCACTAACAGACACATCTTCCATCCAATAACCTAAAAAAACCAAAGTAATAATTGTAGCTGCGGATTCATAATATAAATACTGTTCACCCAAATTCATTATCGTTCCTGTAAGGCTGTAAGCAAACGCTGCAGCGGCTCCCAGGGCAATTAATACATTCATATTAGGCACTCCGCCGCGAAGACTCTTCAATGCGCTTTTACCAAAATATCCCATGCCTGTTATAAACACGGGCAAACATAATGCAAGCTGGATATAAGGATTCATAAGCCAATGCAAATGCCATGGCAACATATGTAGCATCAATACCAAAGTAAAGGGAAGGCAAAACCAGAATTTTTGTAGCGGAGTTTTAAGAAATCGTTGTTGGTTGTTGTTGGTTTGTTGTTCGTTAATAACATTATAGCCAAGTCCTTCTATTCCTTTTTTAATATTATTTTTTTCTATTGCTTCATTGGTTACAAAGCTCACATCACCATCTATCACATTTACTTTTACATCACTAAGCCCTTGTTTATTTAAATATTTTGAAATTGTGAGCGCACAATTAGAACAGGTCATTCCTTCAATTTTCCATTCCACTTTTTCCACAGGCATACTTTGTTTCTTAAAATGATTTATTACGGATGCGAAGTTAGCAAGTAATACAGATGCTGATTTACCAATAATGGAAATACCTTTATCAGATGGAATTAACTTTCTCTTTGATTGAAATTGACAACACAGCAAAAAAAGTAATTTCATTTTTGGGTGATGTGAAGATTGTTGCTTTGCATGGTGAAATGGGTGCAGGTAAAACAACTTTTATACATGCTGTGTGCAGGAGTATGGGTGTAACTGATGTGATGAACAGTCCTACTTATTCTATCATAAATCAATACCATACAACAGCCAACAAAATTATAAATCATATTGATGTTTACCGGTTAAAGAATGCTGATGAAGCTATACATGCAGGTGTGGAAGATGCCATTGTCAGTGGCAATTTTTGTTTTATTGAATGGCCTGAAAGAATAAAAGAAATTTTACCTTTAGATACAGCTAATATAATAATTGAGATAATTGATGATACAAAACGGCGATTAATGTTTGACTTAACCAAAGAATATTCATTCAATTCGTAAACCTATTTTTATCTAAATATTAATTCTACAATTCTTTTTATGTCTATATCAAAGCCCTTTGTATCGCCTTCTTTTACTTATGAAACTTTGGAAGAGACATTAGACATTAAGCCAAAGGGCGCTGAGCTATTCATCGGTATTCCCAAAGAAACATCCTTCCAGGAAAACAGGATAGCCTTAACTCCTGAAGCGGTTTGTGTATTGATAAATAACGGACACAGGGTTATTGTAGAATCAAAAGCGGGCCTTGGAGCAAATTATACTGATACAGATTACAGTGAAGCAGGTGCTAAAATTGTTCACAGTAAAAAAGAGGTTTTTGAATGTGATATACTTGTAAAAAGCGCCCCGGTAAGTGAAGAAGAGATGGAGTTGCTAAACCTAAACCAGTTTATCATTTCACCCATCCATCTTTCTGTGATGAAGCAGGAGATTTTAGAAAAGATGATGGAGAAAAGAATAACAGCGCTCAGCTTTGAAAATTTAAAAGACGATAGCGGCCATAATCCTATTGTTCGCAGCATGAGCGAAATTGCAGGAAGCGCTGTGATGCTTATTGCGGGGCAATACCTAAGTAATGCCAATAATGGTAAAGGAGTTTTGGTGGGTGGTATTTCTGGTATTCCGCCAACAAAAGTTATTATTATAGGCGCAGGTATTGTTGGTGAATATGCCGCAAGAACAGCCCTGGCTATGGGAGCCAGCGTAAAGATTTTTGATAACAGCATTTACCGTTTAAAGAGATTACAAAACAATATCGGCGTACGTTTATACACTTCAGTTATAGAACCTAATATTTTATCGAAGCAATTAAAAACATGTGATGTGGCTGTTGGGGCAATATCTTCTTCCGGTGGAAGAACGCCTATTGTGGTTACTGAAGCGATGGTGAGCAGGATGAGGCCGGGAAGCGTTATTGTAGATGTAAGTATAGATCATGGAGGCTGTTTTGAAACCTCTGATGTTACTTCACATAAAGTACCGGTGTTTAAAAAATATGATGTAATTCATTATTGTGTGCCCAATATACCCAGCGGCTTTGCCCGAACTGCATCTCAGTCAATAAGTAATGTATTAATGCCATTAATGCTTGAAATGGCAGATGATGGCGGCTTTGAGAATATGGTATGGCATAAAATAAATATCAGAAGCGGGATTTATTTATTTAAGGGAGCGCTTACTAACTTTCATCTCAGCCAGCGGTTCGATCTAAAGTTCACAGATTTGAATTTACTGATAGCAAGCAGAAGGTAAGATAGTGGGACGTTTTGTTTGATTTGACCTTGGTTAAGATAAATAAAGGAATTGAAATCATAGCAACTTTACAAAACCTACAATAAGACTAACAATTGCAATGGCTATGCCCACCATCCGTTTTATAATATCTACTTTTGATTCAATAATTTCTTTTCTTACAATTGCCAGATCTTCCTTTGTTGCCAGATCTGATTTTTTTGATTCAAATTTATTATCTACTGCCTCTTCTATTCTTGCCACATACTCCTTTGCTTTGTCTTTGTCCTTAATGAATTCTGATGTTAATTCATACAATCTCAAGGTTTGTGTTGCAGTCATAAATAATGTTTCAAAGTAAAATTACAATTATAAATAGTGGGAGCGAACTTTATTACAATAAAGGGCTCTTTTTAAGCTCATTAAATCTATGTTTCAAGTAAAACGGCAAAATTAAGCAGACGTCACATTTTAAAGTTTTTCATATCAATAATTTCATCACAAAAATCATATTCCTGTTTATCATTACTGCTTACAATTAATAGCCTTGATTTGCAATAATCGCTTACAAGATTTATATATAATGCTATTCCTTCAGTATCTAAATTTGTTGCCGGCTCGTCAAGTAATATTACAGGTACATTGCTAAAAATCGCCTGTGCAAGTTTTACACGCTGCTTCATTCCGCTGCTGAAATAACGGATTTGTTTATTGGTTTCTTTATCAAATTTTAATATTGATATTATGTCTTTTGAAGTAATTCCGGTAAGCCAGTTTTTTAATCCTGAATGAAAATTTAAAAACTCGGAAAGTGTCATTTCTTCCACTAATTCAAGATATGGCGCAGCGATTGCAATTTGCTTATATACATTTTCAGTTGTAATGTTTTCATAAATGATTTTGCCTTCACTTGTTGAAGCTGATCCGGCTATAACCTGTAACAGTGTTGATTTTCCTGAGCCATTCGGCCCTGTAATTGCATACGATTTTGCCGAAGTAAATTGATAGTTAAGTTGGCGGAAAATCCATTCCCGGTTAAAGCGCTTGCCCACGTTTTGCAGGCTAATCGTCATTTACAACACCTTTTGTATAAAATCTTATTATACCTCTTTCGCTGTCCCGGATGAATTTAATTATTTCATCCTGTTCCATACTCGATGGAAGTTCTGCTTCTATAAAATCAAGTGCCTGCGTGGTATTCATTCCTTTAGTGTATAAGTGCCGGTAGATCTCTAAAATCTGATTTACCTTTTCTAAGGTAAAACCTCTTCGCTGCAATCCTACAGAATTTACACCTACATAACTTAAAGGATTTCGGCCGGCCTTTATATAAGGCGGAACATCTTTCCTGATCTCCGTATGCCCGGCAATGTAAGTATGTGCGCCGATTCGTGCAAATTGAATGGCCGCCGCAAGCCCGCCTAAAATAGCATGATCGCCAATTTCCACATGGCCTGCAAGCTGTACAGAATTAGCCAGGATAACGTGATTACCTATTATACAATCGTGTGCCACATGCGTATAAGCCATCAAAAGGCAATGATCACCAATAACTGTTTTCCACTTATCTTTTGTTCCCCTGTTAATAGTTACACATTCCCTTATGGTGGTATTATCACCAATTTTTACAATAGTTTCTTCACCAACATATTTAAGATCCTGTGGAATTGCACCTATAACTGCACCGGGAAATATTTTACAATTCTTACCTACCACAGAACCTTCCAGCACAATTGAATGTGACATCACATGCGTTTCATCGCCGATAGTTACCCCGGCTTCAATCACTGCAAAAGGATCAATCTTAACATTGTTTCCAATGTTGGCTGCAGGATTAATATATGCAAGATTACTGATCATACCTGGGGTTTGGGTCTTTTAACTATTTGAGCAACAAGGATGGCTTCCGTAACTAATTTATCTCCTACATAAATGGTTCCTTTCATTTCGCAAATGCCTCTGCGGATGGGGTGCAGTAATTCCATCTTTAAGATGAGTGTATCGCCGGGCACTACTTTTTGTTTGAATTTACAACTCTCAATTTTCAAAAAGTAAGTATCATACTTGTCTTCAGTGTTACGTGGAATAGCAATAAAACCCCCGGCCTGAGCAAGCGCTTCTGCAAGCAAAACCCCCGGCATCACGCTATTTCCGGGAAAATGCCCCTGGAAAAAAGGTTCATTATATGTAACGTTTTTTATAGCGATAACATGCGTATCTGAAAGCTCCATTATTTTATCTACCAATAGAAAAGGATAACGGTGAGGAAGTGTTTTTTCTATAGCCTGAATATCAAATAAGGGGGTTGCGTTAGGATCATATTTTGGAATATCCTGCCTGTATTTATTTTTTTTGATATGCTCTTTTATCTTTTTAGCAAACTTTATATTGGAGGCATGCCCCGGGCGGTTTGCAATAATATGCGCTCTAAAAGGATAACCTACCAATGCAAGATCTCCTACCACATCAAGCAGCTTATGCCTTGCAGGCTCGTTAGGAAAACGTAATTCAAGATTATTTAAAATGCCTGCTTCACTTACATGCACATCTTTTTTATTAAATAATTTAGAAATGCGTTTTACCTGCTCGTCAGTAACCGGCTTATCAACTACAACAATTGCATTTTTTATATCGCCGCCTTTTATAAGGTTGTTGGCAATTAAAAATTCCAGCTCGTGAAAAAAACAAAAGGTACGGCTTGACGCTATTTCTTCATTAAAATCTGAAATGTTTTTTAAAGCCGCATGTTGTGTGCCTAATACAGTTGAATTAAAATCTATCAATGTATTAATGCGATAACTATTGTATGGAAGCGCCACCATTTCAACCTTCTTTTCTTCATCAATAAAAGTAATGTTGTGGTCAATGTTGTAATATATTTTTCTTGCAGGCTGCTCTGTTGTTCCTGTTTTTTCCAAAGCCTTAATAAATACCTGTGAACTGCCATCAAGTATGGGCACTTCTTCACCATCAATTTCTATTAATACATTATCTATCTGGATGCCAACCAATGCTGCCATCAGGTGTTCTATAGTGCCAACTCTTGCACCATTTGCTTCAATAGAAGTGCTGCGGTTGGTTTCTATTACATTATCTACATCGGCTTTTACAACAGGCTTTCCCGGCAGATCAATTCTTTTAAAGTTGATACCAGTATTGACTTCTGCAGGTTTTAATGTAATTGTTACAGATTGCCCGGTATGAATTCCTGCGCCTGAAATAGTGAGTGGTTCTTTTATGGTATGCTGAAAAGAATTCTCTATAGAGGTTGATTTCTCCATAGGTGCGAATGTATGAAAACTATCCCATTTGAATTATTGGTTAAAAGAATGAAACTGAAACAATAAAAGAAGAGAGATTGTTATTCAGGGATTTATTTTTTCTGCGATAAGCTGTTGTATTATTTGTTCAAGATCTTTGATGCGCTTTTCCATTTCGGGAAGATTACGGGATAATGCCTGGCTGCGTAATGCACTTGTATAATCATATGCGGGAGAACCTGTAACAGCGGTGTTGGGAGTTTTTAGTGATTTACTTACACCACTTTGTGCATTTATTTTACTTCCGTCTGCAATTACCAAATGGCCTACAATACCCGCCTGCCCGCCAATCATTACATTGTTTCCAATTTTTGTGCTGCCGCTTACACCAGCCTGCGCTGCCATTACTGTATGATGACCTACTTCTACATTGTGGGCTATTTGTATAAGGTTATCAAGCTTGGCGCCGTTCATTATTAATGTTGAGCCGATAGTTGCTCTGTCAATAGTTGCATTAGCGCCTATCTCTACGTTGTCTTCAATTATTACGTTACCAATTTGCGGAACTTTTTTAAAAGTTCCATCCTGCTGCGGAGCAAATCCAAAACCATCACTTCCTATTACTGAGCCTGCATGTATAGCCACATTTTTTCCTATCTTACAATCATGGTATATTTTTACTCCCGGATATAAAATTGTGTTTTCATCAATCACTACATTATCACCTAAAAAAACCTGCGGAAATAATTTTACATTGTCTTTGATTATAACATTCTCACCAATATATGTGAAAGCTCCTACAAATACATTGTTCCCAAGTTTGGCAGTGGCATCAATATAAGCGTACTGTTGTATGCCCGTTAATTGTGCTGTTACCATTTGCTGGTACGCAGCTAAAATTACAGCAAAGGCAGAATATGCATCAGGCACACGTATCAGGGTGGCATCAAGCTTTTGCTTAATTTCCTGCGTTTGATTAATAATGATTATAGAAGCTTTGGTGCTGTATAAATACTCTTCGTATTTAGGGTTTGCCAAAAATGCCAGTTGTCCTTTTTGCGCTTCTTCAATTTTACCAAACGAAGAAACTACAGTATCAGGATTACCCTCTACAGTACCATTTATAATTGCAGCTATTTGCGATGCGCCGAATTGCATAATTTAAATTGCATTTACATTTATAAGCCACATGGATGCCAGATGTTGCAGTAAGAGCCTAAAGCTATCTTAAATAACAAAAGTAAAATTTTTTTACTGTGCCAAATAATGTTTGATTTATAAGCGCATTATCAACTTCAGAAATGTCTTTTACTGAATCATCTTTAAATAAAATATGAATATGTTCATCCGATGCATTGTAAGTTCTGTTTTCTGTTTCGCCGGTAAAAACAACATAAGATGCTTCTTCTTTATTAATTTGTAATCTCTTGCATGCTTCATTAATTTTCTCTTCTATTAAATCTTCAGGTATGGGTTTCGCAAAATACTTTACTTTTAAAAGATGCCTGTTAATAAGATTGGTGCATAAAAAAGATAATATTTTATCATTATAGGTTGCCCAAAATTTTATCGCACTCATCACATCATAGTCATCCAACCTGCAGTAATCTTCCAAAAAATTTTCGATGCCGGTTTGTTCAGCAGACCCATGTAAAAAAATATTTAATACTTCAGAAGGCGCAGATGCCTTTACTAATCTGGCACGCCTTATAATATTTACAAGCATTTTCTCGGCACATAAAACGGTTTTGTGTAAATACACTTGCCAGTACATCAATCTTCTGCTTACTAAAAATTTTTCAATAGAATATATTCCTTTCTCTTCTATCATAAGCTCCCCATTGTGTATGGTGAGCATTTTTAAAATTCTGTCATGTGCAATAGCGCCTTCAATAACACCGGTAAAAAAACTATCTCTTGTTAAATAATCCATCCGGTCTACATCAAGCTGGCCGCTTACTAATTGATGAAGGAATTTTTTTGGATAAGAATCTGTAAAAATATCTATAGCCATTTGCAGCCGCCCATTCATTTCCTCATTCATTTTTTTCATCAGCAGCAACGATATTTCTTCATGAGAAATATTTTGGATAAGAATATTTTCTAACGCATGGGAATAAGGCCCATGGCCAATATCATGCAGAAGAATTGCAATTTTTGCAGCCTGTTCTTCTTCGGCAGTAATAATAAAACCTTTGCTTTGTAATTCATTAATTGCATTATACATTAAATGATAAGCGCCAATGCAATGATGCAACCTTGAATGAACCGCGCCGGGATACACCAGTTCCGCCATTGCCATTTGATGTATGCGTCGCAAGCGCTGAAAATAAGGATGAGAAATTACCTCATAAACCAATTCATCATCTATGATAATAAAACCATACACTGGATCATTAATAATTTTTCTATACCACATGTTTACGGAAAGTGTTAAATCGGTTTAAGGATAGCGGCAAAGATAAATTTTGGGATGGTAATAATTTACATTTGTAAGACCCTGTTCCCTTAAGGGTGAAAAGAAATGATTTTATAAATGCTTGAACCTCTTCAAGGTTTGGGATAAACTACTTAAAATGAATGCAGCAAAAATTTTATGGGTTGATGATGAGATGGAAAGTTTAAAATCTCAAATAATGTTCCTTGAAAATAAAGGTTATCAGGTTCATTCACTGAGCAATGGGTTTGACGCGGTAGATTATGTTAAAGAAAATGAAGTAGATGTAGTGCTGCTTGATGAAAGCATGCCTGGCATTACTGGTCTTGAAACTTTACAAAAAATTAAAGAAATAAACACCCAGGTACCTATTGTATTGATAACAAAGAATGAAACAGAAAATCTGATGGATGAAGCTATAGGTTCGCAAATAACCGATTACCTTATAAAGCCTGTAAATCCAAACCAGGTATGGCTTTCATTAAAAAAGATAATTGATAACCGCCGGCTTGTTGCAGAAAAAACAACCTCTGCTTACCAGCAACAATTCAGGGATCTTTTTATGGCATTAAATGATAACCCGGGATATAATGATTGGATGGATATTTATAAAAAGCTGGTGTATTGGGAGCTTGAAATGAAGAAAAGTGACAGTCCTGAAATGCAGGAAGTATTTCAATCACAAAAGAGTGAAGCCAATACAGAGTTTTTTAAATTCATTTCAAAAAATTATTCAAGCTGGGTAACGGGTCAAAATAATAATGTACCGATAATGAGTAACACACTCATGAAGTATAAAGTGTTTCCGCACCTTGAAAAAGGTATTCCGACATTTTTTATTTTAATTGATAATCTGCGCCTTGATCAATGGAAAACAATTCAACCCATTTTTGCAGAAAGCTTCCGCATTTTAGAGGAAGAAACCTTTTATTCTATTTTGCCTACAGCAACTCAATACAGCCGTAATGCAATATTTGCCGGCCTTCTTCCTATTGAAATTGAAAAACAATTTCCTGTTGAATGGAAAAATGATGATGAGGAAGGAGGGAAAAATATGTTTGAAGAAGGATTTTTTAAAGCGCAATTAAACAGGCTGAGAAAAAATGATCTCAAGTATTCTTATACTAAAATAGTGAACAATCATGATGGACAAAAGCTGGTTGATAACATTCACAACCTGCTTAAAAATGACCTTAATATTGTAGTGTATAATTTTGTGGATATGCTTAGTCATGCACGAACTGAAATGGAAGTGCTTAAAGAACTTGCCAGTGACGAAGTTAGCTATCGCAGCATTACTGCTTCATGGTTTGAGCATTCGCCGTTGCACCAGGCATTAAAGAAAATTGCGGATAAAAAAATAAATCTGATAGTAGCAACAGATCATGGGAGTGTAAGGGTTAACAGTCCTGGCAAAGTAGTTGGTGATAAACAAACTACAGCCAACTTAAGGTATAAGCATGGCCGGAATTTAAATTATGAACCGAAGGAAGTGCTTGCATTTCGTGATCCAAGGCAAGCCGGATTGCCCGTGCCTAATGTAAATTCATCTTTTATTTTTGCCAAGCAGGATGGATATTTATGTTACCCTAATAATTATAATCACTTTGTAAATTATTACCGTAATACTTTTCAGCACGGAGGCGTAAGCCTTGAGGAAATGATTATTCCGATAATAAGAATGACGAGTAAAGTCTGAACCATGATTTATAGGATTTTTGGATTAATTGGATTTGTGCAGCGACTAAAGTTTTGAGACGTAAATTTGTTAGAAAGAAAAAACCCAATTAAGGTTGGTTTATGAAATACAATCAATCTATAGTAAATAAATTAGAAAAGATTTTATCTGAAAGTGATTATGTAGTTAGATATGAAAGAGGTTCATTTCAAAGTGGCTATTGTATTTTAGAAGATAAAAAAGTTGTTGTACTTAATAAATTTTTAAATACTGAAGGAAGAATAAATACGTTGATTGATCTTATTCCCTCGCTGAAAATTACTTATGAATTGCTCACTGCAGATTCTCAAAAAATGTATGATGAGGTAACGTCGCAGCAATTGTCAAAACGAAATTGATCTAAATTTTTTATCTAAATAAATAATACAAAGTAAAACTGCGGCCGCTATCTTGTTAAAAGTTATTTAGCTTTGGCAAGTGAGTTATCCTCCTTTAAAAATAACTTTTTTAGGTACCGGCACAAGCAGTGGTGTACCTATGATTGGCTGCCATTGCGAAGTTTGTTCATCTGCTGATAAAAAAGACAAACGTTTACGAAGCAGTATTTTAGTCCAAAGCCCATCAACCACTTTGGTTGTGGATACCACGCCTGATTTCCGTTATCAAATGTTGCGTGAAAAAGTAGATAAGTTAGATGCGGTGATATTTACTCATCCTCACAAAGATCATATCGCCGGTCTTGATGATGTAAAAGCATATAATTTCTTTTTGAAAAAAACAATGCAGGTTTATGCAAACGACCTGACACAAGCCGCACTGCACAAGGAATTTTCTTACATTTTTACAGAAAAAAAATACCCCGGCATACCTAAAATAAATATTAACACAATTGATAACAAGCCTTTTTATGTAGGAGATATATTTATAGAACCAATTCTTGTATATCATTTGCACATGCCGGTATTGGGCTTTAAGTTTAATAAGTTTACCTACATTACTGATGCTAACCGGATTGATGAAAGTGAAAAAAATAAAATAAAGAATAGCTCTACACTTGTTGTAAATGCTTTGCGTAAAGAGCAGCATATCTCTCATTATAATCTTGACGAAGCACTAATGCTGGCAGATGAATTATTAATTCCTGATGTTTTTTTTACTCACATAAGCCACCAGATGGGCAGGCATCAAGATGTAAATAACAGCTTACCTGCAAACCGTAAACTTGCCTGGGATGGCTTAACTATTCATATTTGAAATATCAGGCGTTATCATACGTTATTATCCCGATTATATCCTGTATATTTCAATAAATCCAATGAATAATGTTCAGGCGTTTTGTAAATGATTATTTAAGTTATACCTATAAAGAGAGAATAGGAATTTTTATCATTTCGGGTTTTATACTCCTGTTGATCTTTATACCTTTTTTGTTTCCATATTTTGTTCATACAAAGCATTATGATCACACTAAGTTTGATAATGAGATTGCGCAATTAAAAGTTCAACAAACAGATTCACCTTATGTAAAAAAGTATAACAATAATTATTCTAACGAAGACAATTATGCTGTATTTGCAGAGCCAACAGAGAAGAATTATTTTACAAAGGAGAATGCTGAAGTTTTTAAGTTTGACCCAAATACAGCAACTCCAGCTGAATGGAAACGTTTAGGCATAAAAGATAAAACTATTGCAACGATACAAAAATATCTTTCTAAGGGAGGTCATTTTTATAAGCCGGAAGATTTTAGCAAAATATGGGGCTTGCATCCCGAAGATATTAAGCGTTTGTTGCCTTATATAATTATTGCTGACAAGAAGAATGATTATGCAAAAGCAAATTCATATACAACAAGCTTTACAAAACAAACTTATACGCCAAAAACTTTTGAATCAGTAGATATAAACACAGCTGATACTACTCTTTTTATTGCATTGCCCGGCATAGGCAGCAAACTTGCACAGCGCATTATTAATTTTAGAAACAAGTTAGGCGGATTTTATTCTGTTGACCAGGTTGGTGAAACTTTTGGTTTGCCTGATTCTACTTATCAAAAAATTAAACCAAGATTGTTATTAAGAAATTCTACGCTGAAAAAAGTGAATATAAATACAGCGTTGCCAGATGAAATGAAAGCCCATCCTTATATTCGCTATGCACTGGCCAATGCCATCATACAATATCGTACGCAGCATGGCAATTTCTCCTCGGTAAATGATCTTAAAAAGATTATGATTGTTACTGATGATATTTATAAAAAGGCAGAGCCTTACCTTACTGTTGGAGAATAAATCTTAATTAAAGTTGTCCATCCATTCAGCCGGAGATTCTCTGAATTGTAAAATGTTTTTTACATCATCAGCGCTGATATTGCCTTGTTGTAATGCAACTTCAAGCAGTGTATCTAAATTACTTAAACTTTGGTGCTTTACATTTTCATTCTTAAATAAATTTTCAGCTTTCTTAAAGTTATAAGTCATGATACTTAAAAGACAAACAAGTTCCATACCTTCTTCTCTTATTCCTTCTATAGCCTTCATGCTGCTTCCTCCTGTAGAAATATGATCTTCAATTAATAACACTTTATCGCCTTTGCTAAATTCACCTTCTATTTTTTTCATCATCCCATGTTTTTTCCTTTCTTCTCTTACATAAATGAAAGGCTTTTTTAATCTGTCGGCCACCAAAGCGCCATAAGGAATTCCTCCAGTGGCAACTGCAGCAATAATATTTGTTTGGTAAAGATAATTTCGGTTAATAATATCTGTAAAAGCGTTTATCACAGCATCTCTTACAATTACGTTAGAATTTATAATTCTGTTATCGCAATAGATAGGCGATTTAATTCCGGATGCCCAGGTAAAAGGTTCTTTAACGTTAAATTTAACCGCATGGATTTCTAATAAGAATTTTGCAATCTTTTCATCCTGAATTGTGAGAGCCATATTGTGCTTATTATTATTTAAAAAAAAACCCGGAAATCCCGCTTCTATTGATTACAATATTAATAAAATTACCTGTGGCTTAAATAAGGAACATGTTATCGAGGCTTCTACGACATTTGAAACAGCATTACTAATATTTCATCTGATAATTATTTATGGCACACGGCAGAATTAACAATCAGCTTTTCCGGAAGTAAGGATAATGTACATGATAAACGAAACTGCGTATGAGGTTTTACTAATATTGAAGAGATTAAAATGCTCTTATAATTTTACATAAACCATTAAGTTTAAGTTAGGATATAGTTGCCTTATTATTCTGGTTATCTTGCACTATTAATACAGTTTCATGAATTTTAAAAGAAGTGAATTAACAGAACAGGTCGCACAAACTGCCAAAGATTTTGCATTGCAATATATTAAGCCACACCTGATGGAATGGGATGAGATCCAGGAATTTCCTATTGATATTTTTAAGAAATTGGGAGCGCTGGGCATGATGGGAATTTTAGTGCCGGAAAAATATGGCGGTGCAGGATTATCTTATTTTGAATACAGCGCAATCTTACAGGAAATTTCAAAAGTATGCGGCTCTATTGGTTTATCCGTTGCAGCGCATAATTCATTATGCACGGGCCATATCATGCTTTTTGGAAACGAAGATCAAAAGAATGAATATCTTCCAAAACTGGCTACAGCAGAGCATATTGGCGCATGGGGCTTAACAGAACCGAATACCGGGAGCGATGCAGGTAATATGAAGTGCACTGCTGTTAAAGATGGTAATGAATGGCTATTAAATGGAACCAAAAACTGGATAACACATGGCATAAGCGGCAATATAGCTGTAGTGATTTGCCGTACCGGCGAGCCAAGAACCAAAGACAATTCAACTTCATTTATTGTTGCCCGTGGAACGCCGGGTTTTAGAGGTGGCAAAAAAGAAAACAAGCTTGGCATGCGTGCCAGCGAGACTGCAGAAATGATTTTTGATAATTGCAGAGTGCCTGATGAAAACCGTATGGGCAATGTTGGCGAAGGATTTAAACAGGCAATGAAAGTACTTGACGGAGGAAGAATATCTATTGCAGCTTTGGGTTTAGGTATTGCTAAAGGCGCTTATGAGGCGGCTTTACAATATTCAAAGGAAAGATACCAGTTTGATCAGCCGATTGCTAACTTCCAGGGTATTTCGTTTAAGCTTGCAGATATGGCTACCGAAATAAGGGCGGCTGAATTGCTGATTGATAAAGCATGTGATACAAAAAACAGGGAAGGTAATGTTACTTGTGAATCTGCAATGGCAAAATATTATTCCAGTGAAGTGGCAGTAAAAGTAGCCACTGATGCGGTACAAATTTTTGGAGGTTACGGATACACAAAAGATTTTCCGGTAGAAAAGTTTTATCGTGACAGTAAGCTTTGTACAATCGGAGAAGGCACCAGTGAAGTTCAAAAAATAGTTATTGCAAGAGAAGTGCTTGCATAAAATAAATCTTTTACTTACAAATATTTGTATTTTGCACCAGATCGTTATAACCTTAAACCTTTGATTAATGAAAAAATTATTTCTTTTTTTTGTTTCAGTAATTATGCTTGCATTTATAGTTGAGTCTTGTAAAAAAAAGGATAAAGACACATCTAAAACTACCTTACAAAAAATTCAGGCAAAATGGTCTATAGAAAGCATTATTGATAATGACTATAGCTCTTCTGAAATTTATCGAGATACAACAGTTGGAACTGCTGTTGATTACATAGACTTTAGAAGTGATGGCAGGGTATACAGTTTTATAGACAATTTAGGAGATACTGCAGCTTATAGCTTAAATGGCGATACCGCTATAAATGTTTACTCAGAAAGCTACAGGATTCAATCGTTAACTGACCATATGCTAACTTTATATGCTAAAGAAAACGATCCTTTGTCATCAGATTATTCCGAAGAATTCATTAATCTAAAAAAATAATTAAATGATTGAATAAGTTGCTTTTGTTCCTCACGGTTTTTCCTCAGTATCATACCTGTCAACACTTTCAATACCGGGTAATTCTTTCAGTTGGGTAACCAGTTCTTCCAGCTCATCTTTATCATGAACATATACTTTAATGTTTCCCATAAACAATCCTTCCTTTGCTTCAATGGTAAGTGCATTTATATTAATTTTTAGTTCTCCGCTTATAAGGTTAGTAATTTTATTAATAACACCAACATCATCTAAACCAACAATTTTGATACCTGTTAAAAACGAGATTTCTTTATTTTTTAACCATTTGGTTTTCACTACACGATGCCCGTAATTAGATAATAATCTTGCAGCGTTCGGGCAATTAGTCCTGTGTATTTTTAAGCCTTCACCTTGTGTAATAAAACCAAACACATCGTCGCCGGGAATTGGCTTGCAACAATTTGCCAAAGTGTACATTATCCTGTCGCTGCTTTCACCAAAAATTATCAGCTCACTATCTTTTTTGTTGTAATGCTTTGCTTGCGCTTCATGTTCGGGTTTATCTTCAGAAATTACTTTTACAGTTTTTGGCGCCTGTAGCTTATCTCCTGATAACGAGAAATCTTTAAGCTCTTTAAGATCAATTTTTTTTATAGCAATGTCATACAAAAGATCAAGAGGCGATGACACTTTATAGAAGCCAGCTATCTCTTCAAGGTTGCCTATATTCATTGCGGCTCCAATGCCATCAAGCTTTCGCTGTAAAATATATT
Source organism: uncultured Chitinophagaceae bacterium (assembly GCA_964236235.1). Classification (GTDB taxonomy): domain Bacteria; phylum Bacteroidota; class Bacteroidia; order Chitinophagales; family Chitinophagaceae; genus Ginsengibacter. The sequence continues at coordinate 22,500 of CAXSDW010000011.1, read as the reverse complement.
TGCCTTCTTCTGCAGTCGTTCTTTTTTCTTCCTTTAATGAATCTTTAATCTTTGTTTTAGCTTTGGTAGTAACTACTAAATTCAGCCATTCACTGTTAGGTTTTTGTTTGGCAGAAGTAATAATTTCAATCTGGTCACCGCTCTTTAATTTGTGACCGATGGGCACAAGCTTATGATTTACTTTGGCGCCAATACATTTTACGCCAACTGCCGTATGCACAGCAAATGCAAAATCCAGCGCAGATGCGCCTATTGGCAACATTTTTACATCTCCTTTGGGCGTATAAACATAAATTTCCTCTGCTAAAAAAGATACTTTAAAATCCTGTAAAAAATCTATTGAGTTCGTATCCTGGTTGGCAAGTACTTCCCGTATCTGGTGAAACCATTTGTCAAAGCGGTTTTCATCATTTGTGCCTTCTTTGTATTTCCAATGCGCAGCCAAACCTTTTTCAGCAATATCATTCATACGCTTGGAACGTATTTGCACTTCTACCCATTTTCCCTGCGGGCCCATCACGGTTGTGTGTAATGCTTCATAACCATTATTTTTCGGGTTGCTGAGCCAATCTCTTAAACGCTCCGGAGATGGTGTATATTCATCAGTTATCATGCTGTACACTTTCCAGCAATCTTCTTTTTCTTTTTCGGCAGGAGAATCAAGAATAACCCGAATGGCAAAAAGATCATACACCTCTTCAAAAGCAACACCTTTTTTCTTCATTTTATTCCAGATGGAATGAATGCTTTTTGGCCTGCCATATATCTCGAAATTAAAGCTTCCAAAGTCTAACTTTTCTTTTATAGGCCTGATGAAATCATTAATATACCTTGTTCGCTCTCTTTTAGTATCGTGTAATTTTTGGGCAAGATACCTGAAGCTGTCGGGCTCCATATATTTCATAGCCAGGTCTTCCATTTCAGTTTTTACATTATACAAACCCATTCTATGCGCAAGAGGCGCATACACATAAACGGTTTCAGAAGAGATTTTAAGTTGCTTCTCTCTCTTCATGCTTTCCAGTGTGCGCATGTTGTGCAACCTGTCCGCAAGCTTTATTAAAATCACTCTCGGGTCATCTGTAAGTGTGAGTAATATTTTTTTAAAATTTTCCGCCTGCGCTGAAGTGTTTGTATCCAGCACGCTTGATATTTTAGTAAGACCGTCTACAATTTTTGAGATCTCATCTCCAAATTCCCTTTGTATATCATTTAGAGAAATATCAGTGTCTTCAACAGTATCATGTAATAACGCACAAATAGTACTGCGAACGCCAAGGCCGATCTCTTCCACGCAAATCATTGCAACAGACAAAGGATGCAATATGTACGGCTCACCGCTTTTGCGTCGCATGGTTTTATGTGCATCAGCGGCCATTTCAAACGCTGCACGAACAAGTTCTTTATCTCCAGGCTTTAGTTTGGGCTTAAGCATTCTGAGCAGCGTACGGTAATGTCGCAAAATTTCCTTCTTTTCTTCCTCTGCGTTTAAGTTATACTTTGGGATATCAACTGTGGTTTCCATTATTACGAATTTACGAAAAAATAGACTGCGGCAGTAACAAGGATCACAATAAGAAATTATAAATTGTATGATGACAAGCTTAAATATAATACTATAGGGCATTTAGCATTTCAGCCAAATCCATTACTTTTGCAACCCTTAAAGCCCATGTGGTGAAATTGGTAGACACGTCAGACTTAGGATCTGATGCCGCAAGGTGTGGGGGTTCGAGTCCCTCCATGGGCACACAAAATCATCGTAAATGGTCAATTGTCAGTGAGTCATTTTTTTATGACAAATGACTTTTGGCCATTGACTATATATAAACACCGGTAACTATAAAAGAAACAATAAATGGCAACTGTAACAAGAGAGAATGTAGGTTTACTCACAGATAAATTAACAGTGAAAATTAATAAAGATGATTACTATCCATCTTTTGAAAAAGCCATAAAAGACTATAGTAAAAAAGCCAACATACCTGGTTTTAGAAAAGGCATGGTTCCTACAGGAGTAGTTAAAAAGATGTATGGATCTTCCATATTTTATGATGAAGTGCTTAAGACTGTTGAAAAACAAATGCAGCAATATCTTACAGAAGAAAAGCCTGAAATTTTTGCGCAGCCATTACCGATAAGCAATGATCTCAAAAGTCTTGACATGAATAATCCGCAAGATTATGATTTTCCTTTTGAGATTGGTTTGAAGCCTGAAATAAATTTGCCCGACCTGCAAAATGCTAATCTTGTTTTTCACAAGGTAAAAGTTACTGATCAAATGATAGATCAGGAATTGCAAAAGCTGCAAGATCACCATGGAAAAATGTTAGAGCCGGAGGTTGTTTCTTCTGAAGAAAATGTTTTAAACGTACATTTTACAGAAACCGACGCTGAAGGAAATGCTGTAGAAAATGGAGTTTCAAAAGATAATTCTTTAATAGTAAAATATTTTACTGCTCCGCTTCGTGAACAATTAATGGGTAAAAAGAAAGATGACAGTATACAATTGCAATTGAGTAATTCTTTTGAAGAAAAGGAAAGGGCATGGCTTCTTGAAGATCTTGGATTAAACAAAGAAGATCCGGCTTCGATGGATAAGTATTTTAAAATGACTATTACAAAAGTCGGTCTTGTGGAAAAAAGAGAAATGAATGAAGAATTTTTTAACGAGGTCTTTCCCGGGAAAGAAATAAAAACAGAAGAAGAATTCAGGGATAATCTTAAACAGGAAATTCAAAAAAAGTGGGATGCACAAAGCAAGGTTCAATTGCAGGATCAGCTGTATCATCTTTTGGTAAATATGCCAATTGATTTTCCGGAAGAGTTTTTAAAAAGATGGATTCAACAGAGCGATAAAGCACCAAAATCTGCTGAAGATGTTGAAGCGGAGTTTCCGAGGTATAAAAATCAATTAAAATGGACGCTGATTACTGATAAGCTTATCCGTGAAAATAACCTCCAGGTAAGTGAGGAAGAACTAAGAGCATCAATGAGAAATGAGATTATGCAATACTTTGGACAAATGAAACAGGATGGCGATATGAGCTGGATTGATAGTTATATTGATAGAATGATGAAAGATGAAAAGCAGGTTGACAGCAGCTATAACAGGTTGATCATAGATAAAATATTCGAATGGCTGCAAAGCCAGTTTCAGCCGATTGAAAAGGAAGTTACTGCCGAAGAGCTAATAGCAATGCAGCACCATCACCATTAGTTGACAGTTGATAGATGTTTGATGTTTGATGTTGGTTGGTAAAAGGTATATAAAAAATTCACTATATCACGGATTGAATTCACTTAAAAAAAATTTCTAAATTACTGTCAATTTTCAATTGTAATTATTCAATTCTTATTACTTTCTGCTGTTTTGTCTTATTTTTTTGTTAGCATAATATTTGGGAACTTGCCCGTATTGTTTTCTTTAAAATTATAAAAATGAATATTGGAAAAGAGTTCGAAAAGTATGCTGTAAAAGATCAGGGAATCAGCAGTAATACCCTTCATGGATATATCAATCATAACATCACCAATCTTACGCCTAACATTATTGAAGAGAGGCCAATGAATATTGCAGTAATGGATGTGTACAGCCGTTTGATGATGGATAGAATAATATTTCTTGGCTATCCCGTTACCGAGGAAGTGGCCAACATAATCACTGCTCAATTATTGTTTTTGGAAAGTACAGATCGTGCCAGGGATATACAACTGTATATTAATTCTCCGGGTGGAGGCGTTTATGCAGGGCTTGGCCTTTATGATACTATGCAATTTGTTAGCCCTGATATTGCTACCATTTGCACAGGAGTTGCAGCCAGCATGGCAGCAGTATTGATGAGCGCCGGAGCTGCCGGCAAACGTACAGCACTTAAACACTCACGTATAATGTTGCATCAGCCGAGTGCCGGCGCTATGGGGCAGGCTTCTGATGTGGAAATAACTGTTAATGAAGTAAGAAAAGTTAAGCATGAGTTATACGAAGTTCTTTCTAATCATACAGGACAAACTATTGAAAGAGTAGCTAAAGATTGCAACCGGGATTATTGGATGACTGCTGCAGAAGCTAAAGATTATGGTTTAGTTGATGAAGTGTTACTAATAAATTCCAGGAAACAGAAAAAATAATAAATTATTAAAATTACATTTTTGAAGATATGAGTCTTTACGATAAATATAAATACAACAGCAAATTGCAGGATGAAGAGGAACCCGAAAAAGGTTTACCTGAATTTCCCATTGATAAAATGATGGGAGGAATGATGTTCGATAAAAAATTTATTGAACAAAGAAAAGTTTTTTTATGGGGAGCCGTTGAAGACAAGAGCGCCAAAGATATTACTAACCGCTTACTATACCTTGACGCAGTTGAGCCAGGTAAGGAAATTACATTTTATATTAACAGTCCTGGTGGTGTTATTACCAGCGGCATGGTTATTTACGATACTATGAAAATGATCTCATCGCCGGTGAGCACAGTGTGTATGGGCATGGCAGCCAGTATGGGAAGTATTTTACTAAGCGCCGGAGAAAAAGGTAAAAGATATATTTTTCCTCATGGAGAAGTAATGATACACCAGCCAAGCGGAGGCGGACAAGGTACAAGTGCTGACCTGGAAATTATGGCAGTGCAAATATTAAAAGCAAAGCAGTTAGGCGCTAAATTACTTGCAGATAATTGCGGTAAATCTTATGAAAAGATCATGGAAGATTTTGACAGAGATTATTGGATGAACGCTGAAGAAAGTAAAAAATATGGAATTGTAGATGCCATCGTGAATAAATTGTAACATCATTTTCTTATATCTTATTATCAAAATTAATAAGTGATAGGGTTTTCTTTATGAGTAACTTTGAATAATTTTGAATAACTACTAATGGCAAAGCAACAAACATTACATTGTTCATTCTGCGGCCGCAGCCGTGAAGAAGTTAAGATTTTGATTGCAGGCCAGGAAGGGCATATTTGTGAAAACTGCGTTGACCATGCCCAGGAAATAATCGGGCAGGAAATTGTGCACCAGCCTAATAAAACCGCTGCCTCATCTAATTATAAACTTGCCGTAAAAAAGCCAATGGAATTAAAAAAGTTCCTTGATGAATATGTTATTGGCCAGGATGATGCAAAAAAAGTATTGACTGTTGCAGTGTACAACCATTACAAAAGAATGAACCAAAAGGTTGATAATGAAATTGAAATTGAGAAGAGTAATGTAATAATGGTGGGAGAAACCGGAACCGGAAAAACATTGTTGGCCAAAACTATTGCACGGGTGCTTAACGTGCCGTTTGCTATTGTAGATGCAACCGTTTTTACCGAAGCGGGCTACGTTGGGGAAGATGTGGAAAGTATATTAAGCCGTTTGCTGCAGGTGTGTAATTATGATGTAAGCGCTGCAGAGAAAGGAATTGTATATATAGATGAGATTGATAAAATTGCAAGAAAGAGCGACAATCCAAGCATTACAAGAGATGTAAGTGGAGAAGGTGTGCAACAAGGTTTGCTAAAACTGTTAGAAGGAACCGATGTGTTAGTGCCGCCACAAGGTGGACGTAAACATCCTGAACAGAAACTTATAAAGTTAAATACAAATAATATTTTATTTATCTGCGGCGGAGCATTCGATGGTGTTGACAGGTTTATTTCCCGCAGGGTAAATACCAATTCTATTGGCTTTAGTGTAAACAAAGAATTGCAGGAATTTCAACGTAAAAATTTACTCCAGTTTGTAAATGCACAGGATCTAAAATCCTTTGGCCTTATACCGGAATTATTAGGAAGATTACCGGTGGTAACTTACCTTAATCCGCTTGATGCAGAAACCCTAAGAAACATTTTAACCGAGCCAAAAAATGCTTTAATTAAACAATATAAAAAGCTGTTTGATATTGAAGGCATCACACTTACAATTGATGATAATGTTTATGATTTTATGGTAGAAAAAGCCATGGAATATAAATTAGGAGCCCGCGGCCTGCGCAGCATTTGCGAGAGCATACTTACAGATGCAATGTACGAGATGCCTTCTCAAAAGATAAAAACATTTAACCTTACTATTGAGTATGCCCAACGGAAATTTAGTACCAGCAAATTGAGTATGCTCAAAGTGGCATAGTACTGCCTGCCACACCAATTTAGATTCAATTAAAACCCGGTTGTTCTTCTTCAAAATAATTAATGCATTTGCTGTTTTTCATTCTACATTTACTCCTTTACAATTTATAATTTTCCATTTTCATTTTCAATTATTTGTATGGTTGATGTAATTCTCGGTTTACAATGGGGAGATGAAGGAAAGGGAAAGATAGTAGACTATTTTGCGCCCGGGTATGATGTGATAGCCCGCTTCCAGGGCGGCCCCAATGCCGGACATACTTTATATATTGATGGAAAAAAAATCGTTCTTCACCAGATACCTTCGGGCATTTTTCATGAAAATAAAATCAACCTGATTGGTAATGGCGTTGTTTTAGATCCGGTAACATTAAAAAAAGAGTGTGAATCTGTAACGGCATTTGGAGTTGATTATAAAAAAAATCTATTTATAAGTGAAAGGGCGCATTTGATTTTGCCAACGCACCGTGCCATTGATAAGGCAAGCGAAACATCAAAAGGAAATGAAAAAATCGGATCAACATTAAAAGGTATAAGTCCGGCGTACATGGATAAAACCGGCAGAAATGGCTTGCGGGTTGGTGATCTTCTTGATAAAAATTTTACAACCCAGTATATTAAACTCAGGATAAAGCATCAAAAGCTCCTGGAAAATTTTTCTTTTAATGAAGATATTTCTGAATGGGAAGAAGATTTTTTTTCTGCTCTTGAATTTTTGAAAGGATTGCAAATTGTAAATGGAGAATATTTTATAAATGATAAAATTCAGCAGGGAAAAAAAATCCTTGCAGAAGGTGCCCAGGGAAGCATGCTTGATGTTGACTTTGGCACATTTCCATTTGTAACATCCTCCAGCACAATTTCGGCAGGAGTATGCACCGGGCTTGGCATTGCACCCCAAAAGATAAAAGAAGTATTTGGTGTAACTAAAGCTTACTGTACAAGAGTTGGCAGTGGCCCGTTTCCTACAGAATTAAATGATGAAACCGGAGCACAAATCAGGGTACTTGGCAATGAATTTGGCAGCACAACCGGGAGGCCAAGGCGCTGTGGTTGGATAGATCTTGTTGCATTAAAGTTTGCATGCATGATAAATGGCGTTACTCAACTGATAATGACCAAAGCCGATGTATTGGATTCATTGAACACACTGCAGGTTTGTAATTTATATAAGATAAACGGGCAGGAAGAATCACAAATCCCTTTTCAAATGTCGCGTATGGATATTCAGCCATTATATAAAGAATTTGAAGGCTGGAAATTTGATATAACTCATCTTAAAACTTATGCTGAGCTTCCTGAAAAAATGAAAAACTATATAAATTACCTTAACGAAATTCTGGGAGTTCCGGTTAAATATATTTCCAACGGGCCGGGAAGCGATCAAATTATTATGGCATTATGATTGCTGAACGTTTGAAAATACTGAGGAATTTTTTTGGTTAAGTAAAAAAGTCTTAGAAATTTTACACCACTAATTGTTTTACTATGAAATCTAAATCAGATAAAGAAAAAAAATCACCTGCTAAAAAGGTTTCGTCTGACGAAGACGATATTTCTTCAAAAAGTACTTCTAAATCAAATATAAGTGACGATGAAGATGATGATGAATTGATTGAAGATAAACCAAGCGTAAAGGGTAAATCATCTTCAAAAAAAGCTGCCAAGAGTAATGACGATGATGATGACGACGTTGAAGAAGAAGTAGAAGACGATTGGAATAAAGCAGACGACGACGATTTTGATCCTGACTTTGAAGAATTTGATATACCTAAATCTAAAACAAAAAAAGCCCCTGCAAAAAAAGGGAAAGAAGAAGATGATTTTGATTTAGATGATGACTTTAAAGAACTTGACCTTTTTAATGAGGGAACGGGCGCCGGAGATGATGATGACGATGATTTTTAACCACCGGGATAGCAGTAAAAATAATTGGTGAAAAGACATTTCAAATCTTATCCTGTACTTAATTTTACTGCAACAAAAAATCAAATGCTGAATTGGGCAAACCAGTTCAGCATTTTTTGTTTTTTGGATAATCATAAGTATAATTTTCTTTCATCTTCTTTTGAATGCTTGCTTGGCGCAGGCAGTATTAACAGCCTTGAAATGAGGGCTGGTAAAGCATTAGACGCTTTACAAAACTTTACTGATACAAATGAAGATTGGATTTTAGGACATCTTGCATATGATATAAAAAATGAAACAGAAAATCTTACATCCGGAAATATTGATAATATAAAGTTCCCTGATATGTTCTTTTTTGTTCCGCAAATTTTAATATTTTTAAATGAGCAGGAATTAAGAATTGGTGTTACTGATGCTTCTGCTGATGAAATATACCAGGCCATTTGTTCTTTTTCAAAAGAAATCAAAACAAATAAAAATACAATTATTTACATAAAAAGCCGGTTTACCAAAGCTGAATATATCCAAACCGTTCAGCAACTTATTAAGCATATTTTACGAGGGGATTGTTACGAGATAAATTTTTGCCAGGAATTTTTTGGCAAAAATGCAATAATAGATCCGATGTATGTTTATAATAAATTAATGAATGTTTCACCCAATCCATTTTCTGCTTTGTATAAGCTGAGGCATAATTATTTGTTATGTGCAAGCCCGGAAAGATATTTAAAAAAAACAGGTAATAAGATTTTTTCGCAGCCAATAAAAGGAACTTCTAAAAGAATATTAAACAATTTTGAGCAAGATGAAATAATGAAGCAGACTTTGTTAAACAGTGATAAAGAAAGATCAGAAAATGTAATGGTAGTTGATCTTGTAAGAAATGATTTAAGCAAAATTTGCATTGAAGGATCTGTGCAGGTAGAAGAGCTTTTTGGTATATATTCTTTTCCGCAGGTACATCAAATGATATCTACAATAAGCGGGCATTTGAAAGAAACAAAAGGCAATATTGCAAACATTATTAAAGCAACCTTTCCTATGGGTTCCATGACTGGTACGCCAAAAAGAAAAGTTATGGAACTTATAGAACGCTACGAAAAAACAAAGCGTGGGATATTTTCAGGTGCCCTTGGTTATATAACGCCTGAAGGAGATTTCGATTTTAATGTAGTTATCAGGAGTATTTTATACAATTCTGCGGATAAATATTTATCTATGCAATCCGGTTCTGCTATTACCTTTAAGAGCGATGCTGAAAAAGAATATGAAGAATGTTTATTGAAGATTGAAGCAATGAAAACGGTGCTACAATAATTATTTTCTTTTGAAAGAGTTGTTAGGATGTTTTGTATAAATCGTTTTAGTCGGCATATTTACGTCGTTCAATAAAAGCTCTACACATTCATTGAGGATTTTATATTTGTTGGCAACAAACTGATCCATTTTATCCGGCGCTAATCTTAGATCAAAATTATTTCCCGCAGCCAACATACCATCAAAGCCCGGGTTTAACCTGTTAAATTCAGTAATATCCAGTGCAAGATTTTTAGCCACAATTGCTGAATTATACTTACCTGAAATGGTCAATACATTTGTATTATTTTTTTCCTCTTCTGATAAGTTTGAAGGTATTGCAGAGCCGTCATTTGAGGCCCTTAAAGCCGAATAATTAAAACCGTTTGAATTCGAATTTCCGGTCTCCATAATATAATGCGTTGCTATAAATTTCTTTACATGATTTCTTGATTCTGTTGGCAGGTAATATTGTAAAGCCCAAAAATTTCTCGATCCGCTTTTTCTTATCGCATTGTAAACACTTCCTGCCCCACCATTATAAGCCGCAATAACCAACAGCCAATCTTTTAAATCTTTGTACAACGATAATAAATACCGGGCTGCAGCATTTGTACTTTTATAATAATCAGTGCGCTCATCAATATTTGTGTTTACTCTTAATCCATAATCTCTTGCTGTGTAAGTCATAAACTGCCACGGACCCCGGGCGCCCATCCAGGAAAGTGCTTCTGGTTTTAAATCACTTTCAATAACAGCGAGGTATTTTAATTCTTTCGGAAGACCATACTGAGTAAGGATATTATCAATAAAATCAAAATGAAGTTTTGAAGTGCTTTTTAATTTTTGAAGATAAGCAGTATGAGATTGCAAATAATCCTGCATATAATTTTCAGCATACGGATTTACCTGCGAAGAATATGGTATTGACGAATTATAAGAAAGATTTTTGAAAAGATTTTTGAAGCCGTACTTAGTTACCTGGTTTACATACTTAACCTTTTCAGCTTTAGGAAGCATAGCTGATTTTATCACTTCTTCAATGACAACGTTTGCAGAATCACCCGTAGAAATTACAGTGTCCTGCGCATTTATGTGTTTATATAACAGCATTACTCCTGCCTCACTTTCTGAGAAGAAAGAAAATAAAAAAACAATATATAAAAACCGTTTAATCACTCAATTAATATTGTTTATAATTACTTAAAAGCTGGTGTGAAAGATTCAGCAAAGTTAAGTCATTGTATTTATCTGACATCATCTGAACGCCAAAAGGCAGTTGGTTACTATGTTTAAACAACGGGATTGAAATAGCAGGAATGCCCGCTAAGTTTGCAAACACAGTATATATATCAGCCAAATACATAGCAATCGGATCCTTCGATATATCATCAATTTTGAAAGCCGTGGACGGAACGGTGGGTAACAGGATAATATCAAAGTTTTTAAAAATTGCACTTGTTTGTTCTGTTAAAATCCTTCTTACCTGTTGCGCCTTTGTGAAGTACGCATCATAATATCCTGCGCTTAAAACAAATGTACCCAGCATTACTCGCCGCTTTACTTCTTTACCAAAGCCTGCACTACGATTATGCGTATAAAAGCCTGACAACTCTGACTCATTATTATTGCTATTAGTACCGTACCTGATACCATCATATCTTGAAAGATTACTTGAAGCTTCTGCGGTGGTGAGCACATAATAAGTGGGAACAACATAGTCTAATAATTCAAAATTTAATGGCTCTACTTTATATCCATCTTTTCGCAAATCGGTTATTAGAGAGTAAAGCTTATGCTTTATTTCGCCATCTAAAGAATGGTGTTCCAAAGCATTTTCAAAATAGGCAATAACTGGTTTTTTAACCTCGCCTTCAATCGGTTGCTTTTCTAATTTTTTTAATGATACTGTGCTGTCATATTCATCGGCTCCGCTAATCACTTCCAATGTCAATGCTACATCCTGCACTGTATTTGCAAAAATTCCTATTTGGTCAAATGAAGAAGCATAGGCGATAAGGCCGTGACGGGATATCCGTCCGTAAGTGGGCTTAAATCCAATTACTCCACAAAAATCTGCGGGTTGGCGAACAGAGCCACCAGTATCACTTCCAAGGCTTAACATACATAAGCCGGCTTGCACTGCCACAGCTGATCCGCCGGATGAGCCACCTGGTACTTTTGTTTTATCAAGTGCATTTAATACTTTTCCATAACAGGAATTTTCGTTGGTACTGCCCATTGCAAATTCATCGCAATTACAGTTGCCAATTATTATAGCATCTGCTTCCAATAACTTTTTTACGGCTGTTGATGAATAAAGCGATTTAAATCCTTTTAATATATTTGAAGCAGCGGTTACTTTATGATCCTGGTAGCAAATAACATCTTTAATGGCAATTACTACACCGTGAAGTGCACCCAATGAGTTGGTGCTTTTACGTTTTATATCCAACTGTTTTGCTCTGCGTAAACTTTCTTCTTCAAATACTTCCACAAATGCATTTAGATCCTTCGCCTCATAAATTTTTTTTAGATAATGCTCAACAACTGCGCAACAATCTGTTTCATTTGAAATAAGCTGCTGATGATATTGTTGTATTGTATTGAATTTGAACAAACGAATAAATTGAAGTATAAAAAAAGCTGAAGTATATCATCCAACATAGTTGAATAATAACCCCAGCTAATAATTTTAAAACAGTAATTATTTAGGTAATTCTGTTTGCATTTGTTGAGCTTTTGCCTGCTGAACTTTTGCCTGAGCCTGCAATAGTTTTTCCTGTGCAAGCTTTAATTCTATTTCAGCGTCCTGCTCTTTTCTGTCCTTATCTGACATTCCTAATTCGATCTCGTTTTTTACGTTGGTTTTAGCATCGTTAAATTCCCTTACGCCGCGGCCAATACCACGCATCAGATCAGGAATTTTTTTGCCACCAAAAAAAAGCAAAATAGCCAGTAAGATGAATATCCATTCAGAGCCACCCGGCATTGATAAAAGATAAAAAGTATTCAAAAAAGTATGTAGCATAACTATTAAATTAGAAAGTTAAAGATACATTATTATGCATAAATCAATATAACAGATACAGTAAAAAATTTTTTTATCAGATTATTAACGCAATAAATCTTATATGTAACGATGACATTTTGCTTTACTATTGGCGGCATAGCATTGAATGCCGGGACACATGAAGTAAGAATATAAAAGAGCACACCCACTGTGCAAAAGAGTTTTTCATTATAGTCAATGTAAAAGTGTTTCTTAAGAATTCACTTACTTAGGACAAATCATCAAATCTAAGCAAGTAAATTTTAGGGAAGTATATAAGAAGTGTAAGAAAATTACTTCATTCTCTTTTCTTTAATACGGGCACTCTTGCCACTTCTTTCTCTTAGGTAAAACAATTTTGCATGACTAACTTTACCTACTTTATGCAGTTGAATACTGTCAATATTAGGTGAGAATAAGGGAAATAATCGCTCAACACCTACGCCATCACTTATTTTTCGTACAGTAAAAGTAGCGGTGCCACCTTCTCCCTGGCGCTTAATTACATCACCCTTAAAACTTTGGATACGCTCCTTTGAGCCTTCCTGAATTTTATAATTCACGGTAACATTATCGCCCGCTTTAAATTTAGGCAACTCTTTCTTTACAGTTAATTGTTGGTGAATAAACGCAACAGCATCCATGGCTTTTAATTTAAGTGTGCAAAGGTAATAGAATAATAATAAATTTTGAGAATAGAATTGAGAAATTATCTGGCCATGTTTACTGCTCTCTTTTCCCGTATAACTGTTACTTTAATCTGACCGGGATAAGTCATTTCCGTTTGAATTTTTTGTGCAATTTCGAAGCTTAATTTATCGCTGTCAGCGTCTGAAACTTTATCAGCTTCTACTATTACCCTAAGCTCCCGACCGGCCTGTATGGCGTAAGCCTTTTCAACACCCGGGTAGGCCAGTGCAAGGTTTTCCAAATCTTTTATCCGTTGCAGATATTGTTGCATTATTTCCCTGCGTGCCCCGGGTCTTGCCCCGCTCATGGAGTCACAAGCCTGCACAATCGGGGAAATAACATATTGCATTTCTACCTCATCATGATGAGCGCCGATAGCATTACACACTGCCGGATTTTCGCCATATTTCTCTGCCAGCTTCATCCCAAGCAGCGCATGGCTTAACTCAGTTTCTTCATCAGGAACTTTACCTATATCATGTAAAAGGCCTGCCCGTTTTGCAAGCTTTGCATTCATTCCTAATTCTGCGGCCATTATTCCGCTGAGATTTGCTACTTCACGACTATGCATCAGTAAATTTTGCCCGTATGATGAGCGGAAACGCATCTTCCCGACAATACGAACCAACTCTTTGTGTAAGCCATGAATGCCTAATTCAATTACTGTACGTTCGCCTATTTCTATTATCTGCTCTTCTAATTGCTTACGGGTTTTTTCCACCACTTCCTCAATTCTTGCAGGGTGAATACGGCCATCAGTAACCAGCCTTTGCAAAGATAATCTTGCTATCTCCCGGCGAAGCGGATCAAATGACGAAAGTATAATTGCTTCCGGTGTGTCATCTACAATAAGATCAACGCCGGTAGCGGCTTCTATGGCTCTTATATTTCTTCCTTCTCTCCCGATAATAGATCCTTTTATCTCATCACTTTCCAGGTTAAAAACAGTAATGGCGTTTTCTATTGCCTGCTCAGCAGCAGTGCGCTGAATAGTTTGTATTATTAATTTTCGGGCCTCTTTATTAGCTCTTAATTTTGCATCGTCTACAATTTCCTGCTGTATAATTAACGCCTGTGAATGCGCCTCTTGTTTCAGGCTTTCTATTAACTGCGCTTTGGCATCTTCTGCTGTAAGACCGGCCACTTTTTCCAATCTTCGTATGTGTTCTTCCTGGTGTTTTTCCAGTTCTGTTCTTTTAATATTTACAACTTCTATTTGGCGGTTAAGCGTTTGCTTTATTGCTTCATTATCCTTTACTAATTTTTCCAGATGCTGCTCTTTTTGGTTTATTGCATTTTCCTTTTGCTTTACCTTGTTCTCACCTTCGTTAAGTTTTTGGTTTCTTTGAAAAACTTCTTTATCGTGCTCTGCTTTTAGCTGAACAAAATTTTCTTTAGCTTCTAATAATTTTTCTCTTTTCAGCGTTTCTGCCTGAATTTTTGCGTCAGCTATTGTTTTTTCAGATTGTTGCTCAGCTTCATCTAATAATTTTTTAGTGTTTTTAGAAAAAATAACTTTTCCCAGTATGATGCCGGCTATTAAAGCAACGACACCAATTATTATCGGTATTGATTGTTCCATTTAATTTGTTTTGATTTTTACGTTTCGCAATCTTATGATTCTCTCTATGCACAATATCATTAAGAGGGTAGTTAACGAAGATAAGAAAAACTGGCGGAGGCAAAAAATGACGCAATGATTTGCTATAAGCCTTTATCTATCTGTTGTTCAATTTTAGATAAAGTTTCAGAAAATTCTTTGGCAAGCTGATCATTATTAACCGCCGAATCTGTTTGAGTTGCATACCAGATAAGCACCATAGCTATATAATCCTGCATGTCTTTACCTGCGAATTGTGTTTTAAACTCAAGTATTTTGTCGTTTATTGTTTTGAGTGTTTTGCGGATAACCTGTTCATCTTTGGCAAGGCTTTTTATCCGGTAAGTTCTGTCGCCAATAAGAATATTTAAAGGAATTAATGTTTCTGACATTGTTCTAATCGTTAAGCAAGTTGATGTATTTATCTAAATCTCTTATGTATTGATTGATTTGCTTTTCAAGTTCTTTTTTACTTTCTTTATCAATATTGCCGCTTAAAGCCTGGGAGATATTCGCCTTCTGGCTAAGGCTTTCAATGGTTGATTTATACGCCAGTTCCTGCTCTTTTAAAAGAGCAAGCTCCGTTGCAAGTATTTCATTTTCTTTCTTCAGCGTTATGTTTTTTTTTAATAGCTGCTGAAGCTTATTGTTGATTGTTTTTATCTGTTCCTCTATTGTATCCATTTAATTATTTTCTTATTTCAGCATTCAGATCTTTTTCAAAAGCTATAATAATATTATTCATTAATGCATCAATCTCTTTATCTGTAAGCGTGCTTTCATGTTTTAAAAATGTAAAACTAATAGCGAATGCTTTTTTATCATTGCCAATTTTTTCACTCTCAAACACATCAAATAAGTTTACAGCAGTAAGGTTATTTACGTTTAAACCGGCTATAATGCTTTCGACTTTTGCGAAAGGTGTATTTTTATTTATTACAATTGACAAATCTCTATATACTGCAGGGAATTTAGAAACATCGGCGTAAGTTAAATTTACTTTTTTTGAAAGCTGCTCAATTTTATCCCACAAAATATCTGCATAAACAACCTGCTGCCTGATAGCAAATTTTTCCAAAGTATTCTTATCAGGTAACCTTATTTCAGCAATTACTTCATTATTAAATAATGCTGATACATCATTATTATTATTGATTACCATATTTACGTTATCAAGTCCACATGCGGTAAATATATTCTCACAAATGCCTTTTAAAAAAAAGAAATCAGCTTTGCCTGGCTTGCCTTTCCAGCCGATTGCATTTTTATTACCACAAGCATATAAACATAAATGTTCAACCTGAAAATATCTTCCTATTCCGGAAGTGGAGTAGGATGTGCCAAATTCAAAAAACAGTAAATCATTATTTTTCCGGTTCAGATTATAGGCAATACATTCCAGCCCGGTTTCCATTAATGAAGGCCGCAAAATATCAAGGTCTACACTAAGGCTGTTTATGATTTTAACAGTATTTTTTAAAACAGGTTCATCATAATATTTACTGTTAGTAATAGAATTAGTAAAGATTTCTGAAAAGCCTGAGCCCGTTAAATAGTTGGCAACTTTTTCTTTATAAAGTGCTTCAATGGCGGCGGTTTCAATTGCAGGTGCAATAGTTATTGTTGTCGGTATTTCTATATTGTCCAGTCCATCAATCCTCATTATTTCTTCCACAATATCTGCGGGCAAAGTAATATCCGGCTTGCTAAACGGAACTTCCAATTCCAATTCTTCCGCACTTTCCTCTTTGATTTTAAAGTAGAGACTTTGCAAAATATTTTTTACAGAAGTGCGGCTATAATCTTTACCACTTAATTTTTTAAGATAACTGTTTTGTAACCTTACTGTTGTTTTTTGTTTAGGATCAGGATAAATATCAATTATCTCAGAAGATATCCTTCCGCCGGCAATATCTTTGATCATTGTTGCAGCTCTTACAAGTACTTCAACTGTTGTGCTTATGTCAACTCCTTTCTCAAACCTTATAGCAGCATCGGTTCTAAGCTGTTGCCGCATTGATGTTTTTCTTATTGCTTCCGGATTAAACCATGCGCTTTCCAAAAAAATTCTTGTAGTAGAATCTTTAACGCCGGAATTTAAACCGCCGAATATTCCTCCAAAACACATAGGTTCACCGGCGCCATTGCATATCATGATATCTTCGTGATTTATTTTTCTTTGTTTTTCATCCAGTGTTGTAAAATCAGTGCCATCAGGCAGATTTTTTACGATTATTTTATTGTCTTTTATTGCATCAGCATCAAAAGCATGTAAAGGCTGGCCGGTTTCATGTAAAACAAAATTGGTTATATCTACAATATTATTTACCGGCCTCAATCCAATACTTTTTAGTTTTTGCTGCAGCCATTTTGGGCTTGACTGAATTTTTAAATTCGTTATAGAAACGCCTGCATAGCGTTCGCATAAATTTGTATCAATGATTACTTTTATTTGAAGCGAATTATCATCAGCCTTAAAATTATTAGCCGGAATTTGAACTGCAATTTGTTTTTGAAGATGATGTGAAAGATAAGCGCATACATCTTTGGCAACACCAATATGGCTCATAGCGTCTACCCGGTTTGGCGTAAGCCCTATTTCAAAAATCCAGTCATTATATATATTAAAAAAATGTGCTGCATGTGTTCCTGTTTTTGAATCACCAGGCAATGAAATAATTCCTTCATGGCTGGTGCCAATACCTATTTCATCTTCGGCGCAAAGCATTCCATTACTTTCTATGCCGCGGATTTTTACCTTTTTTATAGTTACAGCTTCGCTATTTACCGGATAGATTGTTGTGTTAACCGGTGCCACAATAACTTTTTGCCCAACAGTTACATTAGAAGCGCCACAAACAATTTGTAAAGTTTCATCTGCAATATTTACCTGCGTAACCTTTAATTTGTCTGCATTCGGGTGATTATTGCAGTCTGTAACTTCACCAATTATAAGCCCTTGCAAACTGCCTTTTATTTCCTCATATTTATACAGGTCTTCAACTTCAAGCCCTGTTGAAGTCAGGATTTTACTCAGTTCTTCCGGCTCGGGCAAATCAGAAATATAGTCTTGAAGCCAGTTGTAGCTAATCTTCATTTATACGCTTTATTTATTTACTTATATTCAAAAATAAGAAAGAAGTAGTAAACACCTTTTTCAGCAGAAAGAGATGAGTTTTTTCTTAATGTTCAGCGAAATCCCATAATAATTTTAGCAGGATTTTTCAAAAAAAAGGGTTTTTTCTTTACGCACAAAATCAAGCTTTTGGATGTTCCAAAAAAAGTATAAAATTTAGAAAATGTGAATAAACTGGAATTAGCTGTTGATAAGACCTGTATCTTAGCTAATAACTATGTTTATTACCTATTAATAAATTAAAACACTTAACAATTTCTTTAAATGGCTCATTGTAATATCTTAGCCGTCCTGTATAATTTTTACCCTAATGACGACGCTTTTTTTAAAATTTCTAAAACATATCCTTAAAATAAAATGGACCTTTCCAACCTAAATAAAGAAAGAAAAATAAGAAGAAAAAATGGTTCATTAGAGTTAGGAACTATGCTTTACGGGAAGGTTCCGCCTCAAGCTAAAGACCTTGAAGAAGCGGTGCTGGGAGCAATAATGCTGGAAAAAAGCGCCTTTGATACTGTAGTTGAAATTTTAAAACCGGATTGTTTTTATGTAGAAGCGAACCAGCACATTTACCGGGCAATGCAGGGATTACAACAAAAAAATTCGCCAATTGATCTGCTGACTGTTGTTGAAGAATTAAAGTTCCGGTCAGAGCTTGAACTGGTTGGCGGCCCATATTATGTAACCAGGCTTACTAATGCGGTAGTTTCTTCAGCCAATATTGAAGCGCATGCAAGAATTATTCTGCAAAAATTTATACAAAGAGAATTAATAAGAATAAGCGGTGAAATAATAGCTGATTCTTATGAAGATAGTACAGATGTATTTGATTTACTTGATGAAGCCGAATCAAAATTGTTTGAAATAACCAACAATCACTTACGCCGCGATTATGCAAGTATTGATACCATCCTGGTAAAAACAATTTCACGCATTGAAGACCTGCGAACCCGACAGGACGAGATTACAGGTGTGCCTACGGGTTTTTCTATTTTAGACAGAGTTACTTACGGCTGGCAGCCATCTGATCTTATTATTTTGGCGGCAAGACCTTCGGTTGGTAAAACCGCCTTTGCCTTAAATCTTGCCCGTAACGCAGCCCTTCATCCTACAAAGCCAACGGCTGTAGGCTTTTTTTCGTTAGAAATGAGTGCAAGCCAATTGGTACAAAGAATACTAAGTGCTGAAAGTGAAATATGGTTAGAGAAAATTTCAAGAGGAAGATTAGAAGAACATGAAATGAAGCAGCTTTATAAAAAAGGTATAGAAAGACTTGCATCTGCACCAATACATATTGATGATACTGCTGCGCTGAATATTTTTGAATTAAGAGCAAAATGCCGTCGTTTAAGAAATAAACATAATGTAGGATTGATAATTATTGACTACCTGCAACTGATGAGCGGCACTGGTGAAAACCGCACCAGTAACAGGGAACAGGAGATTAGCCGTATTTCAAGAGACTTAAAAGGACTCGCAAAAGAATTACAAATTCCTATATTGGCTTTAAGCCAGTTAAGCCGCGAAGTAGAAAAAAGAAAAGAAGGCAATAAAATGCCACAGTTAAGTGATCTGAGAGAATCTGGCGCAATAGAACAGGACGCAGATATGGTAATGTTCTTATACCGCCCGGAATATTATGATATCACTGCAAACGAACTTGGCGAAAGCAATAAAGGCGAAACGCTTATACGAATTGCAAAGCACAGAAATGGCCAGTTGGAAACCATAAAATTGAAAGCGCTTCTCCATATTCAAAAGTTTATAGAAGAAGATGGCGGCGATTTTAATTCATCTCTTCCGGCGGGCGGCAACTGGACACCTGTTAAAGATATTGACCCGGATGGCGCAAAGCTCTACATTCAAAAAGGCAGCAAAATGAATGACGGGGAATTTGATGACGAAACACCTTTTTGATTTTATATTCTATCCCGATATTTTATTTCCAATTGTACTGATGCCTTTACCCTTTTTTTTTGAAGAAGAATTATCTAAAGAAGAATTTTTCCCTTTGAGCGAACAAACTGCAAAACATATACAGGTGTTACGAATGCGTGAGGGAGATAGAGTAAACTTAACAGATGGCAAAGGCAAAATAATAACAGCAGAGATAATTTCTGATAATAAAAAAGCAACAGAAATTAAGGCTGTTTCGATATTGGATACTGCACATAATGCAACAAAGATCACCATTGCCATCTCACTGATAAAAAATGCTGCACGCTTTGAATGGTTTCTAGAAAAGGCAACAGAGATCGGTGTTTCAGAGATAATTCCGCTTATTTGTGAACGCACAGAAAAACAACATTTCCGGTATCAGCGGATGAAATCAATTCTTATCAGTGCAATGTTGCAATCGCAACAGGCATGGCTGCCTTTGCTAAGCGAACCTGTAAAGTTTAAAGATGCTGTAAAGAATTCTTCTCATGAAAAAAAATATATTGCACATTGCATAGATGAAGAAAAAGAACAACTTAGCAGAGAAAAAACTGATTACGCAGGAAAGTTGATTTTAATTGGTCCTGAAGGCGATTTTACAAAGGAAGAAGTTGATGAAGCATTGCGCAATAATTTTACACCGGTATCATTAGGAAACACAAGATTAAGAAGTGAAACTGCAGGAATTGTTGCTTGCGTTTTATTAAACGCAGCAAAATAAATGTCGTAATTTATTTGAATTCAACTCCATTGTACAAATCACTAACCAGCACTGGCATTTCTATACAACTGAGTGTAAGAAAGGTTTCTAACGTTTTGTACTCCTGAAATGTCCATGTTTTATTATCATTTTTTATAAATTGTTCTACATGAATCTTTGTTGAGTCAACAGTAAGATATTCTTTTAAAGAAGAGATTTCCCTGTACAATTCAAACTTAATTCCCTTATCATAATTTGCTGCAGATGGTGAAAGGATTTCTATAATAAGCGTTGGATTTAAAACCGTATCAAACTGGTCATCTGCAAATTCGGGTTTCCCGCAAATAACTATAATATCAGGATAAGTATATAGTGTGTTTGCCTGCACACTTATTCTTAAATCGCTTCCAAACGGCTGACATTGCTTGCCTTTTAAAAAAATATAAAGTTCGCCTCTAATATTCTTTTCAATAACATTGTGATCATAAGAAGCGCCGCTCATAGCAAATATTTCGCCCTTATAATATTCATGCTTCTCCTCTGCATTTCTTTCAAACTCAAGAAACTCCTGCCCGGATAATAATATTTTTGGCTGTAACATCTTATAAAGATAATTTTTTTATGAGGAATTTATGGTAACCGTCCACTTACATTATCGTATTTTTGAGATGGTTAATTACTTGCTATACCCGGTATTTTCAATGTTTGTTTAAACAAGTTACTACGCAGGCATGAAGGAACAAATGCTCATCTTATTTACTACACCTCTTTACCTTATAATAATTGGGATTGAAGTATTATTGAGCCATCTTCATTTAAAAAAATATTACCATTTTAAAGACACTCTGATAAACGTTTACCTGTGTTTAATGAATGGCGGAATTGACCTGCTTTTTCGTGCTATTTATGTTGTTGTATTGCTTTGGTTTTATAAATTTCACTTTATAAGTTTCTCATTTGATCCATGGATATACTGGAGCCTACTTTTTATTTTAGAAGACCTTACGTTTTATGTTGAGCATCGTGTAGACCACTACTGTCGTGTATTTTGGGCCGTGCATGTAACGCATCACTCATCAGAAGAATTCAATTTAACAACAGGTTTCCGGTCTTCCGTATTGCAGCCAATCTATCGGTTTGTTTATTTTATTCCGTTGGTTTTATTGGGTTTTAAGCCAATAGATATTGTGTTCATGTATTCACTCACGCAGATATATGGAATATTAGTTCATACAAGATATATTAAAAAAATGCCACGCTGGTTCGAAGCTGTTTTTGTAAGTCCTTCTCATCACAGAGTGCATCATGCAAGCAACATCCGCTATCTGGATAAAAATATGGGAATGGTGTTGATAATTTGGGACCGGCTTTTTGGAACATTCCAGGAAGAGACACTTCACGATCCTGTAAAATATGGCTTAACAAAACAAATAGATAATCCTCATCATCCCGGAAAAATAATTTTTCATGAATGGATGAATCTTGGGGAAGATTTAAAGAAAGACGTTCCGTTTGTAATCAAATTAAAATACCTTTTTATGCCGCCGGGCTGGAGCCATGACGGAAGTACTAAAACAGCAAAGCAATTAAGAAAGGAATTACAGGAAACTGATCTTAAACAGGATTTTTCTTCAGCAATATAAATCATATAGTATGTCCAAAATTAAACTCAGTGAGATAAGCACACGTGCCGATGAAAGCAAAGATAAAAAAGCACTTAAAGAAAAAACCGCTGAGATGCTGGAAGAATTAAATGATTTGCAAAACCTTTTATATGCTGAACGTAAACATTCATTGCTGGTTATATTACAGGGAATGGATGCAAGTGGAAAAGATGGTGCTGTAAAAAATGTATTTGGCACATTGAATCCATTGGGTGTTCAGGTAAAAAGTTATAAAGCGCCTTCGGAAGAAGAGTTGAGTCACGATTTTTTATGGCGCATTCATCCTCATGCTCCCGCAAAAGGAATGATACAGATATTTAACCGAAGTCAATATGAAGATATTCTTATTACAAGAGTGCATGGCTGGTGTGACGATGATCTTGCAAAAAAAAGAATGA
>CAXSDW010000010.1:29588-44005 GCA_964236235.1 uncultured Chitinophagaceae bacterium | reverse complement strand
TCTATTTCCAAACAATCACTATCATACCAATAGTTATTAAAACTGCTCCAATAATAAGTCGTAGGGTAAGAGGTTCTTTTAAAAATAAAAAAGAAAGTAAAATGGTAAATGCAATGCTTCCTTTATCTATTGCGCTTACTTCTGAGGCTTTACCTAATTGCAAGGCTTTATAATAAAATATCCATGACAATCCCGTTGCAAAAGCGGACAGCGTTAAAAATATCCAATTGTTTTTTGTGAGGTTATTTATACCGGTTGCATTACCCCGGAAAAATACAATTGCCCATGTAATAACGAGTACAATTGCTGTTCGTATTGCTGTAGCCAGGTCGGAGTTTACATCCTTTAAACCAAGCTTTGCAAAGATGGCTGTGAGTGCCGCAAACAATGCAGATACAAGCGCATATATTAACCATTCAGGCATGAGCAACATTTTTATTTTTGTTATAAATAATCCTCATCATTGAAGGTAAAACAATCAGTAGCAAGGGCAATGCAATAAGAAAACCGCCGATAACTGCAATGGCAAGAGGCTGGTGTAACTGAGCGCCGGCGCCTATCCCCAGCGCTAATGGCAATAAAGCGATGATGGCGCCAAGTGCCGTCATCAATTTAGGGCGCAACCTTGTTGATATAGAATAAACAATAGCTTCATCAACTGAAGAAGTATGCAAGTTCTCTTTGAACTGCCAAAAAGTGAATATAGAATTTTCTCCAATAATGCCAACTATCATAATCAATCCTGTATAGCTGCCAACATTTAATGGCGTGTTGGTAAAAAAAAGTGCAAGGTAACTTCCTGCAATTCCAAGAACAGCAATGATAAGAATAGTGATAGCAATTTTGAATTCTTTAAACAAAAACAGGATCACTCCAAAAACCAACAGGCTTGAGGTGATAAGTATCAGCAGCAATTCTTTAAATGATTTTTGCTGTTCGGCATATTCGCCGCCGTATTCAATATGATAACCTTGCGGTAAAGTTACCTGTGCGCTCACATTTTTTTGTATATCCTTTATAACGCTGCCCAGGTCACGGTTTTCAAGCCTTGCAGATACAACTCCCATTGACTGAAGATTCTCTCTTTCAATTTCAGCATCACCGGCATTAATCTTTACTGCTGCCAATTCGGTCATTGGTTTTAGCTGGCCGCCGGGCAAAAATATTTGCAATTTTCTTATATCATCAATACTTACATTTTTACTGTTTGGATAAATTAATCTTACAGGATACAGCCGTTCTTTTTCATAAATATTTCCTATAATATTCCCTTCCAGTGATGTTTGCAATTGATATTGAAGATTAGAAGCAGTGATACCAAACTGAGCAAGCCTTGTATAATCCGGTTGCACACTTACAGATGGGCCGGTAATTACAATGCCGTTAAATACATCAGCAGCGCCTTGTGTTCGTTCCACAATGCCGGAGACCTGCTGCGAAAGCTCCTGAAGTTTTTGTTGATCTTCACCAAATATTTTTATTTCTATGGGTTGAACAGATGTCATCAGATCACCCAGCATATCACCTATTACCTGGCCGAAATCTATACGCAGCGCAGGTTGTGAGGCTTCTATCTCCTTTCTTATATCTTCAATTACCTGGTCAGTTGTTTTGTTTCTTTTTGATTTTAGCTGGATTAAATAATCGCCTGTATTAGGCTCTGTAATAAAAAAACCCATCTGTGTTCCTGTTCGTCTTGAGTAAGCCTGCACTTCAGGAACTGTGGTAATAATTTTTTCCACTTCTCTTAACTCCCTGTCAGTTTCATCAAGTGAAGTGCCCGGCGGAGAACTGTAATCTAACACAATACTTCCTTCATCCATCTCAGGTAAAAAACCTGTTTGCAGTTTCGGAACAATTAATACAATTGCTAAGATAAGAGCAGCAACAAATAGTAAACTGATGTAAGGCCTGAGAATAAAAAATGAAACCCATCGCTGTTTTTTTACCTGGTGAATAACAGGTTTTTTTTTGTTGACTGCATTTTGCTTTACATCAACTTTTTTTCGCGACAGCAACAAATAGACAACTGGTAAACCAATCCATGTTACAAAGAAAGAACAGATAAGTGTAATGATCATTGTATTGGTCATCACATTAAAATAGGCACCTGCAACACCCGTCATTAGCATGAAAGGAATAAAGATCACAATAGTACTTATTGAAGACCCGAGCATGGCTGGAAACAAGTACCGGAGCGCCTTTTGAACTATAGCTGTATATTGCTCATCAGGATGTTCTTCATGTGTCCGGTGAATTTGCTCCACCACCACAATGGCATCGTCAATAATTAAACCAATGGCAGCCGCTATTGCGCCAAGCGTCATTATATTTAATGTGTAGCCAATTGCGTACAAAACTATCAGCGTTAAACAAAGTGTAACAGGAATGGTTATTAAAATTGTAGCGCTTGCTTTAAAAGAACGAAGAAATATTATAGCCACAATTATTGCCAGTACCAGCCCAATCCATAAACTGTCAGTTACACTTTTTACCGATTCATTTACAAAATCAGCCTGTACATAATACGGCTTTATAGCCACGCCCTGGGGAAGAATAGTTCTTAATGAAGTAATTCTTTCCTTCATTTTATTGGAGAGATCAATGAGGTTTGTATTGGGTTGTTTAACTATCGCAATCAACAATCCGTCTTTGCCATTGGCATTTATTTTTGTGAATTCAACGCCTTCTTTTACATTAATTGTTGCAATGTCTTTTAGTTGAATTACTCTTTTGCCATTATTGCTGATCACAATATTTTTTAAGTCTTCAGGCGTTTGTATTGTAGCATCAGTAACGGTTAAATACAAAAAGCGGCGGTCGGCCAAATAGCCGTTTGATTTTACAAAATTGGTTTGGCTTAATGCATTATTTATTACATCAGGCGTTATAGAAAGAGAACTCATCTTTGCAGCATCAGGCTGTACCCAATACTCTTTTTGTTTACCACCAACTACAGCAACTTTTGATACACCATCTACCTGCGACAGATACGGCACAATCGTATACAATGCAAGCTCTTTCAAATCTATCGGCGACAAATTATGGCTCTCTAAAGAATAACCCATTACAGGCAAAATAGAAGGATTCATTTTCTCAACCGTTATCTGAACCTCCGGCGGTAAATTATTTCTTATTTCATTTATTCTTGATTCAATCCTTTGCTGGCTTAGGTCTACGTCAGCATTCCAATCTATATACGCTGATATTTCGCAACTGCCGCGGCTTGTAGTACTTCGTATGGTGATAAGATCAGGTATTTGTTTGATGGCATTTTCCAGCGGCCTTGTTACAGTTACCATCATCTTATTCACCGGCTGCAAACCGGCATCAGCAATTATTTTTATTTTAGGAAAAGTAATCTCTGGAAACAGTGACGTTTGCAACTTACTATACGCAAATATGCCGCACATAATTATAAGCGCCAGTACAACTGTAAGAGGGTTTTTATTTGAGATAAAAAAGTTCATAAAGCCTCACCCCTTTCCCCTCTCCAAAGGAGAGGGATGGAGAGTATTATTTTTATTAATTATCATTTTTAACTTGTTGAATAAATTATTTTCCTGTCCGAAACCTCACCCTTATTCCCTCTGCCAAGGAGAGGAATGGAGAGTATTATTAATTTTTTAGTAGTCCGTCTCTGAAAAAATGAAGACATAGCTTTCTTTTATTTTTATGGTTTCTCATGGCGTTACCTTCTCCCCTGCACGGGACTGGGGCAAAGACGGTAACACTACCAAAGCCGTATCAGGCAAACCAAAATTTCCTGTAAGTAAAATTTTATCTTTTGGAGAAAATTCAGGAGAAAGAATTTCGATCTTATCTGTTGTTTCAACGCCTGTTTTTACAGGAACTTTTACGGCAGTACTATCATTGATCATCTTCATTACCCAAAATCCGGATTGTGTTTCATCAGAGAGAACTGCAGCTTTAGGCAAAGATGAAGCACTGGCTTTTGAAACTTTTATAATTTTTACTTTAGCAACAAGACCCGGCGGAATTGTATGAGCTGCCTTTACTTTAATTGCTACAGCCTGCGTTTGCGAAGCAGAATCCAGGAAAGGCATTGAGGTTTGCACAGTTCCCTGCAGCCGTTCACCATCGGGCAGTGTGAGCTCTACTTGCTTATTGTTGGTTACATACGCTTTGTATTCATAAGGAAGATTCATTAAAAACACAAAACTTTTTATATCACTTATCACCGCTAATTGCTCGCCATCCTGCACATAATCACCGGGCTGATGATCTAACTCAGTTACATAGCCGGCAGCGGAGACCTTTACATAATTTACGCCACTAAATTTAAAATTCGGATCAAGGTTATTTATCGTGTTGCCAAGCGCTTCTGATTCTTTTGTTTTTAAAGAAAATAAAATTTGTCCGGAATTGACAAAACTTCCAAAATGAATGTTCATTGATTTTATATAACCATTAAGATTGGCTTTTACATAATTCTTTTGCAAGTAAGCAGAGGTTGCATTTAATTCAACATCTTCTTCAATAGGATCATATAACATAGCAGTAACAGTAACGGGTGTACGGGTTCGTATTTCCTCTTCTTGCGCATCATCAGCTTGCTTATTCTTACAGGAAATAAACAATATCCCAAGTGACACTGATAAAAGAAAAACATATTTTGAAATCACCTGCATTGTGTGTTATTTATTCCAATAATTTAGTTGATTTATAATTTGATACCTGCTTACTTTATTTTGTACCAGCAGATTTCTGGCAGTAATATAATTGTTTAACGCCAGTATGTAATCCGTCATTTTTATGTCTCCTGTTTCCAAAAGTTTGCCATTAGCCTCTATCAATATTTGCAAAAATCTTACCTGGTCATTTATAGATGATTCAAGACTTTGCATTAATAACAATTGCTGCTGCAATTGTTGTATCTGCTGGTAATATTGCCGCTGAAAAAAATCACGGTTCTTTTGCCTCGTTCTTTCCTGAATGCCAAGCCTTGTATACTGAAGCCTGCGCTGCCTTCCATCATAAATAGAAACTGATAAATTAATACCAATATTAGTCCCGAAATTTTTATAAGGCGTAATATCAAAACTTGACTGGTAGCCTGCATCAGCAAACAAACTCACCTTAGGCCGGTATCCAAGGTTTATCAATGCCCTGTTATTGATAAGCCTCAGGCTGTCGATTTTATATTTTAAAAAAAACACAGAACTATCAGCAATAAATGTTTGTATTACCATAAGATTTGGTTCCTGTAGTGCAACCGTTGTTGTATCAATAATACCAGCCAGATAATTCAATAATGAATAGTCATTTTTTTGTTGAATATCCAATTGTTTTCTTACTAAATTTTGTTGTTGTACAGTAACTAAAAAAGAAAGATAATCAACTTGCCTGTACACATTTTGTTGAGTCAGTTTCTTTAAAATTATTTCCTGTGTTTGCAGCAAATTATACAATTCATTATTAAAGTTGATCTGAAGCTGATCGCTGTAAACTGTTATGTACTGCGCAGTAATATTTTTTTTAAGATCTTGCTGAGAGATTGCAGAACCAATTTGTAAAGAATCTTTCTGCAGTTGTATATCTGCAAACTGAAGGCTTAAATTTCTCCTGTTGTAAATTTGTTTATTTAACGCAACCAGTGCCGATAATTGCTGGCCGTTGGTGATGGCTTTATCATATCCGTAACCATTAATAATTGGTGCGTAGTAAGCATTTCCGCTGCCTGTAACCTGGTACCTGTTGGCAGCAACAAGCAAAGCACTATCAATACCTGCAATTAAAATATTGTTACGGTTCTCATTTAATAAAGGACTGTTTTCAATGGCGTTGTTTACAAAATAATCAAGGTTCCGGGATTGCGCAAAAGAAAGAAGAGGAATAAAAAAAATTAATAAAAAACAAATGGATCTTTTGTTCATCAATACCAAAGTTAAGCGTAAAGACTCCATCGCTGATGAAAAGGCTAATATCAGCAATATCTTTGATTATTATTACTTAACAAATTTCCTTTTCACCAAAAGGATATTCCATTAACCTTTTGCCACTTCTCAATCCAAATAATTAAAACAAACCTATGAATTGAATTTGTAGAAATCCTGAAGAAATAATAAATATCTTTTGTTCTCTTTTTATATTTAACGACTTGCTTAAGAAGCTAACATAGAAAGCCTATAAAAATTGGCTTATGATTGATTAAATTTGAAACCTAATATATCATTATGACTCCAGGTCAATCTGTCTTTGAAAAAAATGAAACCATTACTGCCGTTTCAGAAAGTAGATTTTCAACAATTCATCATCAACGGCTTCATTCACTTGATGCACTCCGTGGCTTTGACATGTTTTGGATAATGGGTGCAGACGAAATATTTAGCACGATGTATAAGGCAACAGGCTCCTCTTTTTGGGGAACTATTGCTAACCAGTTTACACATCCTGAGTGGAATGGTTTTCATTTTTACGACCTGATATTTCCTCTTTTTCTTTTTATAGCAGGTGTAGCCACGCCTTATTCAGTTGGGCGTGAATTAGAAAAAGGGAAAACCAAAAGTGAGGTGTTATTACGCGTTATAAAAAGAGGTTTAATACTGGTGTTACTTGGTATAATTTATAACAATGGCCTGGCATTGCGGCCATTTGCCGATATCCGCTTTGGAAGTGTATTAGGCAGGATAGGCCTGGCTTACATGTTTGCGAACATAATTTATATTTATGCAAAAGAGACAGCGCAAATTGCCTGGTTCTGTTGCATCCTGATAGGTTATTGGTTACTATTAAAATTTACTTCAGCGCCGGGGTTTGCAAGAGGAGATTTAACCATGCAGGGCAATTTTGCTTCCTATATTGACAGGAGCATTTTGCCCGGCAAACTCTATCTGGGCATTCATGACCCTGAAGGTTTGGTATCAACACTTCCTGCAATAGCAACAGGTTTATTGGGAATTCTGGCTGGTTCATTTCTTAAAAAGAATATTTTAACAGGCAACAAAAAAGCTTTCAGGTTAGCAGTTGCAGGAGTAATTTTTATTGTGCTTGCTCAAATCTGGAACCTTGATTTTCCTATAAATAAAAATCTTTGGACAAGTTCATTTGTGCTTAATGTTGGCGGAATAAGCCTGATTCTACTGGCTTTTTTTTATTATATCATTGATGTTTTAGGTTATGTAAAATGGGCGTTTTTCTTCAGGGTAATCGGCATGAATTCAATTCTTATTTATATGTCCGGCCGCTTTATAGATTGGGAATATACAACTAACGGATTTTTTAAATGGCTTGGCCAGTTAGCAGGCGATCCTTTTAATGCTGTGGTTTTAGCTATTTGCTTTGTAGCAGTTAAATGGGCTTTTCTTTATTTTATGTATCGTAAAAAAGTATTTTTACGGGTTTAGTGTTTATAGGTCTAAATAACATCAATAAATAAACGATTCGATTTATTTTATAGTTTTTGATAATAAGTGCTGCTTATTTTTATAATTATTCTTTTAATGACTCCTGCATAATCTTATCGTAAACTTTTCGGGCTTTATCATAAACGGCTTCAGCAGCGGAGCGTTCTTTTGATCTGATGTTCGATTGCTTCATTTTCCAGCATTGATCTACCGCCTGCCTGCACCATGCAGCGCTTTTATATACATGAATTGGTTTACCATCAAGTATTATAAAAACGGGGTTAGTATGTGAACTCGGAAACACTCTTATTGCCACCCATGATGAAGTGGTAACAGGGTAATTAAATGTTACATCTTTCCATTCTCCATCAGCCATAATTTGTGTTGTATCAACTGGTACGCCGTTTACAATAAGCTCCACATCCACTTTTCGGGTTGTGCCAATACGTGCCCGTTCAATATTCCAGTAGGGCTGCTCTGTTAGTGCACTTTGTGCAATAGCTGCACCAGCCAGGTCTTGTTGCTCAGGGAGATTCGCAATTACTTTGGCTGTAATTTTTACTGTTTGTTTCCCGGTTAAAAAGAGTTTGCTATCTTTTGTACCTGCTTCAATGTGATTAACAGAAAAATCAATAATATGCGAACTTCCGTCCGACACATAACATCTGCCTTTTTTTATGGCGGCGACGTAACTATCGTAAGACAGTGCGCCATCGGGTTTAAAATAACTGCGTGCTAACCCAACACGCTCATCAAAGATGCAGGGAAAATCTGTTTCACCACTTAACCTTGGGGTAAATCCGCAATTGAGGGTGTGATACCACATGTTCAATTCCCAGGGCGCAGGTGTATCTCCTGCACTATAAAAGTCAACCATATTTTGTGTAACAGTAACTACATATTCATTTGCTCCAATGCCATCCATCTTTGGCGTAATATAATTGGGCAGATCATTAGTGGGTTCCGTTGGTTCCAATCCCCAGCCGGAATGTGCATAGCCGGTAACGGCATTTTGTGATTTTGCCCAGGTAAGAACGGGCATTGTCCAACTTGGCCATTCTTCAATTAAAGTTGTACCGGGATAATCGTCCTCTTTTAATCGAAGCAATACAATGTGCCCCGCATGTGAAGAAGGAAAACCCGATACTTCAACATCATTATGCATAATATTTTTAGCAGTGGAAAAGGTATCATCGCGTCCTGTAAAAAATGTCTTTTGATGATACCAGCCTGGTCCCCATGCCAACACAGCCGCTACATTCAAATCTTCACCCAGCGCCTGCCGCCACATATCTATTGGCTTTACCCCTTCTTCCGGGCTTTCATAATGGCT
Source organism: uncultured Chitinophagaceae bacterium (assembly GCA_964236235.1). Taxonomy (GTDB): domain Bacteria; phylum Bacteroidota; class Bacteroidia; order Chitinophagales; family Chitinophagaceae; genus Ginsengibacter. Next base: position 35,305 of record CAXSDW010000010.1, on the reverse strand, counting down.
GCAGCCTGCAGCATGTACATGATGATCTGCACTGTACCATCCAAGTTTGGCCATGTTAATCCATCTTTTCAATTTAAAGGATGCATCATAAGAATGTACACCGGAGGGAATAACAAGTTGTATTTTTTGTGATATATATTCAGGACCTCTTGTAAAAGTAACATTGTATTTGCCTGCAGGTAATTGAATATCTTCTCCATCTGAACGATATACTTGCGGCTGAAAGAAAAAATCAGGATACTTATCATAAGCAGCAACACGTCTGGAAGGTAATGGATAAATACCCTTAAGCTCTTTAGCAGGAATTACATATTCAGGAAGTGGAAAGAAAGATACAAACTGCAAGTTTGCAAGTACTGGTCGGTAATCCATGTGCATCAGGTCTTTTATTTTTATAGTATCGCTCAAGATACGCTCAATACCATCTGTAATTGTAAATGAAGCCATTGCTGGAGCGCCATTGTCATCCTTTACATTAAGGACTACATGAACCGAAGGCCTTATATCAAATAAAATATTTAACACATTGCGGAAGCCGATATCCTGAGTGCCTTGCCCCACATTAAAACCAATTTCTGCTTCCCGCTGCCCGGCATCTTTACTATAGATTTGCAACACTGCATATTCCAACTTTAAACCGGATAGATTAGGAAGTAATGGACGATTACGATACATCTGCATTTCAAGAAAACGATTGGCAACCTGAGCACGTGTAAGAACATTTGTTTCCTGCACACGAGGATTGGAAGTAGACTTGTGTAAAACAGGATCTGCATTCTTACTCTGTACCTCTAATTGCGCTGTTATCCCAGCTTCATTATTTACTTTCACCAAATAACTTACCCAACCTCCCTGTATTAATTTTGCTCTTGCAGGTCCTCTTTCAACCTTTACCCTCGCTTCAGGATTAATATTTATTATTGCAAGGCAGTAAGGATCAAGAATATTTTGTATAAGGTAAGCTACATGCGGTGAAAGTGATTGATGCTGCAAAGCCATCAAACGCTTCTCATCTTCCTGCGACAAAGAACTTCCTAAAAATGATAACGCTTCCTTAAGCCTCATGGCCTGTGCAAGCAATGGCTGCGCTTCCACATCACTAACCGTATTATGGACATGCGTAACCGGATGTTGCGCAAACAGAGTGGATGAAAAACATATGCTAATTAATAAGAGAATACATTTTCCTTTAAACTTATTATCACTTATATGTTTAAATATAAACATGAATTGGAGAGTTGAGAGTGAGCATAACAAAGGCTATAAATTACAAAATAGTTTCAAGAGCAGGATGTATTTATTCATCAAGCCATGTAACTTTTTGTTCAGGTTTATGTGGCCTGCAAATTATATCACTATACAGGTCGGGTCTTCTCGCATTCTTATAACGGTATCCTCCCGCATCAGTTAGTTTGCCAGGTGTACAGGTAGCCGTTACAAAATCGTCACCAAGATTGTGGCATTCAGCAATTATATCGCCAAACGGATCCAGAATCATGGAACAGCCATTTTTCAGCTGATCATCGTCCATACCAATCGCATTTGAAAAGATGGCATAAATTCCATTATCATAAGCTCTTGACGGAAGCCATTTCATCAGCCATTCACGGCCTTTTAATCCATTGAATTCAATACGTAAAGATGTAGGATCATTATCCTTGTTGTGCCATAATACAGGATCAACAAAACCTGCACCCGGCCTCGGCGAAGGTGTACACATAGTAACATGAGGCATAAAAATTATATCTGCTCCCAATAAATTTGTTGCTCTTACATTTTCAATAATATTATTATCATAACAAATTAAAATTCCACACTTCCAGCCATAAAGATCAAAGATGGTAAATTGATTACCTGGCGTTAAAAACGGATTAATAAAGGGATGCAATTTGCGGTGTTTGGCAACAAGCCCGTTCTTATCAACACATACATAGGCTTTGTAAAGTTTGTTCTCATTATCTTTTTCAAACAAGCCGGCTAATATTGCAATGTTATTTTTGTTTGCTATTTCAGTAAGTCGTTCAACGCTTTCTCCACCGGGAATAAATTCTGCCAGATCTAACATTTGTTCTTTTGAAAGATGCCTTGCAAACGTATAACCCGTGATTGAACATTCGTGAAATGCAATTGCTTTTGAACCTTGATTAGCTGCCTTTGCACTCAGGTTTTCTATCACACTTAAATTATAAGTTTTATCGCCGCTTTTATTTTCAAATTGCGCTGTTGATATTCTGATATTTTCCATTAAAATATTTTCACTGAAATTATATTATTTATCTTCAATAATGAGTTACCTGATACATTTTCGCAACTACTGATCTTAACAAATTCAATATTTTATTATAGAAATAGTTGTACTAATTAAACCTACTTTTAAGAAAAAAATTCATGCTTACTAAAATTATTTCTTTTATAGTAATCGCTTTTACTTTACATTTTTGTGCTCTATGCCAGGATAAAGATGATTACAAGCTTGTAAAAACTTTTCATATTGCAAGCCCGGGATGGTGGGATTATATTGCAGTAAACAACCATAAATTATATGTTTCCCATGGCACACAGGTAAATATTCTTAATGAAGAAACCGGGGATTCCATTGGCATTATTGCTAACACAGAAGGTGTGCATGGAATTGCGTTTATAAATGAATTAAACCGCGGGTACACAAGCAATGGGCGAATAAATAATATAACTGTTTTTGACCTTACTACCAATGCAATAATTACACAAATAGGCACAGGCAAAAATCCGGATGCTATTTGTTATGATTCTTTTTTAAAAAAAATAATAACCTGCAACGGCAGCAGCAAAGATCTTTCTGTAATTGATCCGCTCACAAATAAAGTAGTTGCTACCATTAGTTTATCGGGCAAGCCGGAAACCGCTGTGCCCGATGGCAAGGGAAAACTTTATGTAAATATTGAAGATAAGAATGAGATAGCTGAGGTGGATTTAAAAAATTATATTGTAGTGCATCATTGGCCAATTGCGCCGGGAGATGGGCCTACAGGCCTTGCAATGGATACGGAAACACGAAGATTATTTGCAGGCTGTGACAAATTATTAATGATAGTGAATGCAGATAACGGAAAGATAATTGACCAATTAACGATTGGCGAAGGCTGTGATGGTGTTGCTTTTGATGAGAAAAGGAAGATGATATTTACCTCAAACGGGGAAGGTAACATAACTGCAATAAAAGAAAAATCCGCTAACGACTTTAAAGTAAAACAAACTATTACTACAAAGAGAGGCGCAAGAACAATCACGATTGATCCGGAGAAACATACACTTTTTTTACCCACAGCAGACTTTGAGCCACTTGATAAAAATGCAGCCAAAGGAACAAGGCCTAAAATGATTGCAGGAAGTTTCCAGGTGCTTGTAGTACAATAGCATTACTTTTTATTTACAATCACAATCACAAGGAAATCCAATGAGTTTAAAATCAATCATTCTTGCTTTCATATTTATTCCTTTTGCAGGCATTTGCCAAAAAGATACTTTAATAAAAAAGCTTGACAGTGTTAGTATTAAATCAGATAGTTTAAAAAATGGTATTAATAATAACATTACTGAAACAGCTTATAATGATACAACTAAAATAAATTTTCACAACTACTTTTTATTATTAGGCAATGATTTTAAACAACAGGTTATACTGCCTTTTCATACACAAAGAAAAGACCGGATAAAATTAGCAGAGTTTGGAGCAGTGGCAGCAGCATTATCATTTGTTGATGAACCAATAAGTCATTATGCAGTTAAGTTAAGAAATGAAAGTAACGCTGTACAATCGGCAAGTAAATACATTACAAAATCTGGCGGCGTATACGAGGTATATGCATTAGCAGGTATGGCCACTTATGGAATCATTTTTAAGGATGAAAAAATAAAAAATACTACTTTGCTGGCAACACAATCCTACCTTACTGCCGGCGCAATACAAATAGCATTAAAATTTTTAACAGCAAGACAAAGACCTGAATATATTGACCAGCAAACAAACGAAAATGAACCTACATTTCATAGCTTCTTTTTTCATTTTAAAAAGCAAAGTTATTCTCATCCGAGATCATCATCTTTCCCTTCAGGGCATACCACAGCTGCTTTTGCAGCGGCCACTGTTTTTGCAATGGAATACAGGAACAAGCCTTTAATACCCATTCTTTCTTACAGCGCTGCAACATTAATAGGACTAAGCAGGCTCACAGAAAATAAACATTGGCCAACTGATATTCTTGCAGGTGCAGCATTGGGTTTTTTAAGCGGCAGGCAAGTAGTAAATAATTATCACCGTTTTTCTAAAATAAAAGAACCCCTGCAAAGAAAAGTACGGCCCGTGTCATTTAATGTTCAATACTTATATGGTAAATTATTGCCTGGCATAATTTATCACTTATAAATTGCTAAATTCAATTGTGGTAATATCTTTATGGTTTTAAATGCAACAAAACACAAAAGAGCAGGTAACTAATAAAGCCAGGGGAATTACCTGGAGGTTATTAATTATTGCAGCATTATTATTACTTACACTTATTATTTTTTGGAGCATTGCAGATGAAATTGTTTTAGAGCACGAGAGCGGATTTGATACATTCATCTTTCAAAAAATATCTTTTTTAACTTCGCCTTTTACTACAAAGGTGATGCTGTTTTTTACGTTTTTTGGTTCCAATATTTTTTTACTTCCTGCTTACATTTTACTAAGCTCTTATTATTTATTTTTAAAAAAGGATGCAAAAATTTCTATGGATATTGTGGCCATTGGTATAAGCAGTACAGCTTTGCTGTTTTTAGTTAAAGACATTTTTAAACGCCACAGACCTTATGATCCATTAATACAAAACGTAACAGGGTTCAGCTTTCCCAGCGGACATTCATTTTCTGCATTTACTTTTTTTGGCCTGATCATTTATATTTTATGGCATACCAAAATCAGTAAAACCTGGAAATATTTATTATCCGTCACATTTTTTTTATTTGCAACCTGTATTGCCTTTAGCAGGGTTTACCTGCATGTGCATTATCCAAGCGATGTGATTGCGGGTTTTTGTTTAAGCATGCTTTGGCTCTCCATATCGCTTTATGTTATAAGCAAAATAAAAACACACCGACAATAATAACCATAACAATATATTTGCCGCCATATTTTTAAGATGAATACAAAATTAAAGTCTATAGCAATTGACATGGATGGCGTAATAGCTGATACTGTTGCCCAGTTTATCAACTGGTATAATAAAGAAAATAACCTGCTTATAACCAGGGATGCTTTTGATGGTAAGCCGGAAGCCGAAGGTTTACCAAATGGAGCGGTAAGAAAATTTGTGCTTACAAAAGGATTTTTTCGCACAGTGCCGGTGATGGAAGGAGCCAAAGAGGCTGTTGCTGAATTGATGAAGAACTTTAATGTTTACATTGTTTCGGCCGCTATGGAATTTCCGCAATCGCTGAATGAAAAATACGATTGGCTGCAGGAACATTTTCCATTAATAACATGGCATAATATTATTTTTTGCGGCGATAAAGGTATTATAGCAACCGATTATATGATAGACGATCATGTAAAAAACCTTGATTGCTGTAAAGGGAAAACCATCATGTTTACCGCAGGTCATAATGCCGGAATTGATCATCACTTTCGGGTAAATAACTGGAAAGAAGTGGTTGCCTTTTTAAATAACGAGCTAGGGGGAAATTGATGTTAGCAGAAA
>CAXSDW010000010.1:0-29488 GCA_964236235.1 uncultured Chitinophagaceae bacterium | reverse complement strand
TGATTTTCTCAAAGCTTTTTAATACGAATATTTTTGAACGCTACTTCTTCACCATGATCCTGTAAAGAAATTTTGCCTTGCTTAAAAGTTCCCCAATCAGGCATGTCCTTAAACTTACTTATAGCTATCATTTTTTTCCACCTATCATTCCACAAAGTGGTTGAAAGTGTATGCTGCCCGTTCATATAAAAATCAAGCTTGCCATTATGTGAAATCACTTCTATATGGTTCCATTGTCCCTGTGGATTTACAGCTTCTTTTGAGGCAAGAAGATCATAAAGATCACCTGCCCTGTGAGTGTATAATTTTGCATCATCATGACCGGGGCGGGTTGGCGTGCCATTATCTAACACCTGCATTTCAAGCCCGGTATTAAACGTCTCCTTATATTTTGAAGAATCTTCATGAATATAAAGTATTATCCCGCTGTTTCCTTTAAATCCTATTTTCCAATCTAATTTCAAATCAAAATTTTCATATTCATCATTGGTAACAAGATCGTTTCCTTTTCTGCCTTTTATATTTTTATCAGGGTGTAGCATTATTACGCCATCCGTTACATGCCAGTCCGGGCTTACATCTTCGCGGCCATAGCCATGCCACCCGCTGGTAGTTTTACCATCAAATAACAATTGCCAGCCACTGCTTTTTTCGCTTGTGGAAAGCTGGTTATTTAATCCATTCATAGAAGCTTTTTTTTGCGAAGTGCATTTACCTATAATAGCAAAAGCTATTAGTAAACAGGTTAACTTATACATGTAATATTATTTAATTGACAATACATAATGCACCATTGTTTTAGCATCTTCTGTTGAAAGTTGCGGATGCGGAGTCATTGGCACTGTTCCCCAATTGCCTGAACCACCTTTAATTACTTTTTGCGCAAGACTATCAACTGCATTTGCATTGCCCTTATACTTTGCAGCTACAGCCGCATAAGCAGGGCCCACAGAAGCTTCTGACAATTTATGACAGGTTAAACAATCACTTTTTGCTATTAGCGCGAGGCCTTTTTCATCCTCAGCATCTTTTGCATCTGTCGCAGGAGCAGCGGCAGTTGATGACGATGTATCACTTGTTTTTGTGTCGGCTTCTTTATTATCAGTTGATGAACTGTTACAAGCTGCAATTATCACTAAAGAAGAAATAATTATAAATCCTTTTTTCATGGCTACTATATTTTTGAATGTAAAATAAATAATTTATTTAAGGCCTAACAAAGAACGGTTAAAATTTTCGTCACTGCCTGTGCCTGCAAAATCATCAAACGCTTTTTCAGTTACTCTTATAATGTTTTTCTTAATAAACTCAGCACCTTCCTTGGCGCCATCTTCAGGATGCTTGATGCAGCATTCCCATTCTAATACAGCCCAGCCTGTATAATCATATTGAGTTAGCTTGCTAAAGATCGCTTTAAAATTTACCTGCCCGTCGCCCAGCGAACGAAAGCGGCCTGCCCTGTCAATCCAGTTTTGAAAACCACCGTAAACACCTTGCTTTCCTGTTGGATTAAACTCTGCATCCTTTACATGAAAAGCTTTTATACGTTCATGATAATTATCAATATAAGATAAGTAATCAAGGCATTGCAACACAAAATGTGAAGGATCATACAACAGGCATGCACGGGGATGATTATTCACTTCTTTTAAAAACATTTCATACGTTATTCCGTCATGAAGATCTTCGCCGGGATGAATTTCGTAACACAGATCCACTCCATTTTCATCAAACACATTTAAGATTGGAAGCCAGCGGTTAGCGAGTTCTTTAAAGCCAGTTTCTACAATACCCGCAGGACGCTGGGGCCAGGGATAAACCATAGGCCATAGCAAAGAACCGCTGAATGTGGCATGTGCGTTTAAACCAAGATTTTTAGATGCTTTTGCTGCATAGTTTAATTGTTCCACAGCCCACTCTGTTCTTGCTTTGGAATTACCATGAACTTCCTTTGGCGCAAAGCCATCAAACATTTCATTGTATGCCGGGTGTACGGCCACCAACTGGCCCTGCAGGTGAGTAGAAAGTTCGGTGATCTGCAAGCCGCAATCATTTACCAATCCTTTTAATTCATCAGCATAAGTTTTACTTTCAGCCGCTTTTTTAAGATCAATGCAACGGGCATCCCATGTTGGTATCTGGATGCCGGTATAGCCAAGATCGTACGCCCATTGGCAGATGCTTTTCATTTCATTAAAAGGCGGTTCGTCGCCAAGAAATTGAGCCAAAAATATTCCGGGACCTTTTATCGTTTGCATAAGAAACCCTCCTCAAATCCTTCCTAAAGGAAGGACTTATTTTTGATGTTTAAATCTATAGCATCTTCTTTGAGAATGAATACTAATCTATATTTTTTATTCTTATTTTAATTTTATTATGTGTACGCTGTCCAATTATAAGTGATCTTAATGTTATTAAGTTTTTATGCTTCAAAATACTTTGCATTGTTGGTATATGAAAGTGGCCGTTAAAATGGCCAGGTCTCAAATAAATAATTAAAAAAAAGAAACCGAACTTGTAAAGATGATCTTGCCGAAATCATTATCCAAGGTTAATATAATATCATTTGATGCAAAGCATCTTTTAATAATATTTTAAGTCTGACGTTCCTTCCATTTTTTCTTCCTTAACACCTGATATATTATAACCGTTTTCTTTAACCCAATTTATTAAAGCAGGTGATATATTTTCATCAGCAAAAAATGACAGATTATCCATTAAGATGAAATTTCATCTTCAAGTAAGATTTCATTTTTGGCGAATTGCGAAGCATATCTTATTGCCTCTTCAACAGAGCCTTTTGGCAAATGTTTATTTTGAGCATAAATATCTTCTACTGTGGCGCCTGTTGCCAGCCACTCTAAGATGATCTCAACACTTATCCTGGAACCAGTAATAATTGGCTTACCATTTAAAATTTGAGGATCAAAAGTTATCGTTTTATAATTCATCTTAATTTGATTAGACTCTATATTATATAATCCGTCCACTTTTCTTTTGATTGCCCCGATGCTACCACACAATCAATAAAAGCCATGCCACGTATTCCATCATCAGGGCCGGGGAAATCAAGCATCTCTTTGGTGGGTGTTTCGCCATTTAATTTTGCCAGCAACGTTAATGCGAAATTGCGGTAAATATTACCAAAGGCTTCAAGATAACCTTCCGGATGACCGCCGGGAGTTCTGCAATTTTTTGTAGCAAAGTCACTTAAAATATTGGTGTAATTGGAGCCTGCTCTAAATATCTGTGCAGGCTTATCCAACCATTTTACAAGCAGTGTATTTGGCTCCTGTTGTGCCCATTCAAGGCCACCTTCTTCTCCGTATATTCTTATGTTTAAAGCATTCTCTTCCCCTGCAGCCACCTGCGATGCGATTAAAACTCCTGCAGCATCATCTTCAAACTTTAATAACACATTTCCATCATCGTCAAGCGCTCTTCCTTTTACAAAAATATTAAGATCAGCACAAAGCCTTGTAATTTTCAGGCCAGTAATATATTCGGCTAAATGCGCAGCATGGGTTCCTATATCGCCCATGCAGCCTGCTTTTCCTGATTTTTTAGGATCGGTGCGCCATGCTGCCTGTGCATTGCCTTCACGCTCTGTCAACTTACTAAGCCAACCTTGCGGATATTCTACAATTACCTTTCTTATCTTTCCAAAAGCTCCGCTTGCTACCATATAACGGGCCTGTTTCACCATCGGATAGCCAGAATAAGTGTGCGTAAGACACAACACTAAACCACTTTCTTCCACTTTCTTTTTTAATTGCTTTGCTTCATCTAATGTAAAGGTCATTGGCTTTTCAATCACCACATTAAAACCATAATCAAGCGCCATCATTGCGGGAGCAAAATGAGCAAAGTTTGGTGTAACAATCGTAACAAAATCTATTCGCTTATCTGCAGGTAATTCACTTTCCTTTTTTATCATTTCATCATAAGTGAGGTAGGTTCTGTCTTCAGGAAGAAAAAGTATTTTACCTGATTCCCTGGCAACTTCAGGATTTATGCTTAATGCGCCGCAGCACAGTTCGATAAGTCCATCCATGTTGGCAGCAATGCGGTGAATAGCGCCAATAAAAGCATCTTTACCCCCGCCTACCATACCCATGCGTAATTTTCTCATAATAAAATTTTAGAAACAAAATAAATCAATAAAAGTATTGCAATTCTTTTTTTGTAATAATTATTTCAAAAGATAAATGATTACGTAATTTGGATTTTGCAAACTGAATTTTTTATTTTTTAATTACATTCTTGTTTTTAAAAATAGTACATTTATTGTTCGTAAATCTTGCTTTAGAAAGAATAGCTTATGAAAATGATTGCCCGCAGGAATGCTTTGAAAAACCTTGTTTTAACCGGCTCGGCAATGATGGCGGCTCCCGCTGTAACACTTGCCAATACTACATTACAGGAAAAATCTAACAAATTGAAAGGAAACATTAACCACTCTGTATGCAGGTGGACTTATAATTTTATTTCTTTGGATGAGTTATGCCAGGCAGTAAAAAAAATCGGCTTTAATGCTATTGATCTTGTTGGCCCCAAAGAATGGCCTACTCTAAAAAAATATGGCATTTACAGTTCGATGTGCTATACAAATGGTGAAAATAGTTTAACCAAAGGATGGAACAATCCTGAATATCATGATCAGCTTATAAAAGATTTTACTGAAGTAATTCCGTTAGTGGCAACTGAAGGCTATAAAAACGTTATTTGCTTTAGTGGCAGCAGAAATGGAATGGATGATGAAACCGGCTTAAAGAATTGTGTTGAAGGCCTAAAAAAGATATTGCCTTTGGCAGAAAAAAATAACGTTATTGTTCACATGGAATTACTGAACAGTAAAGTTGATCATAAAGATTATATGTGTGATCATTCAAAGTGGGGTGTTGAATTATGTAAAAGACTTGGCTCTGAAAATTTTAAATTATTATATGATATTTACCACATGCAAATTGATGAAGGCGATGTAATAAGAACGATAAATGACAATTACCATTACTTTGGACATTACCACACAGGAGGTGTGCCCGGCAGGCACGAAATAAATGAGACGCAGGAACTGTATTATCCTGCGGTAATGAGGGCGATTTTAAAAACAGGCTTTAAAGATTATGTGGCCCAGGAATTCATTCCCGTTGCTGAAGATAAAATTGCTTCATTGAAAGAAGCGGTTAAAATTTGTGATGTGTAAAGCCTCTAAATCTGCTTAAGGAGACTTAAAGAATATAACTAAACAAACATTGAAAAAATACAAACAAATTAATTAACTAAAAACAAAATTCTCCTTCATGGAGAACCAGGGAGGGTTTATTATGCCAGACAACACTTATGATGCAATTGTAATTGGTTCGGGGATTTCAGGCGGCTGGGCCGCAAAAGAACTTACTCAAAAAGGATTAAAAACCATCATGCTTGAAAGAGGAAGAGATATTGTGCACGTAAAGGATTATGTAAATGCTACCAAAGGCCCGTGGCAATTTCCACACCGCGGTGGCAGAACTCAACAAATGATTAAAGATTATCCTGTTTTAAAAAGAGATTATCCATTAAATGAAATGAATCTCGATTATTGGACAAACGACAAAGAAAGTCCTTACACAGAAGTAAAACGCTTTGACTGGTTTAGAGGCTACCATATGGGCGGGCGTTCACTTATGTGGGGCCGGCAAAGTTACCGCTGGAGCGATCTTGACTTTGAAGCAAATGCCAAAGACGGCGTTGCTATAGACTGGCCTGTACGCTATAAAGAGATTGATCCCTGGTACACTTATGCTGAAAAATTTGCAGGCATCAGCGGCGCTAAAGACGGATTACCACAGCTTCCGGATGGTCATTTTATGCCGGCTATGGAAATGAACTGTGTTGAAAAAGATATATCAGCACGCATAAAACAACATTATGATAATAAGCGCAGCATGATAATAGGCCGTACGGCAAACATTACAGAACCATTGCCCGGACGAACCAATTGTCAATATAGAAATAAATGCTGGCTTGGTTGCCCGTTTGGCGCATATTTCAGCACTCAATCATCTACACTTCCTGCTGCAATGGCAACAAGCAATCTAACGGTAAGACCGTGGTCAATTGTTACAAAAATTTTGTATGATAAAGACAAAAAGAAAGCAACAGGCGTAGAAGTGCTTGATGCAGAAACTAATAAAACTTACCAGTACTTTGCCAAGATCATTTTTTTAAATGCCTCTACCTTTAACAGTGCATGGATACTTATGAATTCTGCAACTGATGTATGGCCTGACGGATTAGGCAGCAGCAGCGGTGAGCTCGGTCATAATATTATGGATCATCATCTCGGCGTTGGTGCAGGCGGAGTTGTGGATGGCTATGAAGATAAATACTTTTATGGCAGCAGGGCAAATGGCATTTATATTCCCCGCTATAGAAATCTCTTTGGTGATAAAAGAGACTACACCCGTGGCTTTGGTTACCAGGGCGGCGCCGGACGACAAGGTTATTCAAGAGAGATTGCAGAATTGAGTATTGGCGGCGATTATAAAGACGCACTGGCCGAACCAGGACAATGGACAATGAATCTCGGCGGCTTTGGTGAAATTCTTCCTTACCACGACAATAAAATCACTTTAGATAAAAACAAAAAAGATAAGTGGGGATTAAATGTTTTAGCTTTTGATTCTGCATGGAAGGACAATGAAAGAAAAATGCGGATAGATATGCAAAATGATGCTGTAGAAATGCTGGAAGCCGCCGGCGTTAAAAATGTAAAAGGGCATGACGGAGACGGTACAATGGGCAGAGGCATTCATGAAATGGGAACTGCACGTATGGGGCTTGATCCTAAAACTTCTGTATTAAATAAATGGAACCAGGTATGGGATGCACCAAATGTTTTTGTTACTGACGGATCATTTATGGTGTCAGCAGCCTGCGTAAATCCATCATTATCTTACATGGCTTTTACTGCACGTGCAGCAGACCATGCAGTAAGTGAATTGAAAAAACAAAATTTATAAACACTTTATTATCGTTTAAAAATTTGTAAAGCATGAGTGAAAAAAAACAAACGCAAACAGCGGGTTCTTCAAGAAGAGAATTTTTAAAAAACACTGCAGTTACAGCTGCCGGATTTATAATATTACCGCGACATGTTTTAGGCGGAAAAGGTTTTGTTGCACCAAGTGACAGGCTTGTTGTTGCAGGCATTGGCGCTGGCGGAAAAGGTGAAAGTGATATTGCTAATTTTTATAAATCTGGCAAAGCAGACATTGGTTTTTTATGTGATGTAGACGACAGGAGAGCCGCAACTACAGTTAAGAATTTTCCTAAAGCCAAATATTATAAAGACTGGCGGGAAATGCTTGACAAAAACTCAAAAAGTTTTGATGCCGTTTCCGTTTCCATACCAGATCATAACCATGCAGTGGCAGCGCTGGCAGCAATGCAATTAGGCAAGCATGTGTATGTTCAAAAACCATTAACGCACGATGTGTATGAAGCCCGTGTGCTTACTAACGCGGCAAAACGCTATAAAGTGGTTACGCAAATGGGCAACCAGGGTTCTTCCGGCGATGGTGTAAGGCAATTAATGGAATGGTATGATGCCGGAATTATCGGCGATGTTCACACAGTTTACTGCTGGACAGACAGGCCTGTATGGCCGCAGGGAATTCCATGGCCTTCTGCAAAAGCTGAAGTACCTAAAGAATTAGACTGGAACCTTTGGCTGGGCACTGCTCCTTACAAAGATTATATTGAAAAGCTTGTGCCGTTCAACTGGCGTGGCTGGTGGAATTATGGCACCGGCGCTTTAGGTGATATGGGATGCCATATAGTTGCACCCGCTTTTAGTGTACTTAATCTTAAATATATAACCGCTGTGCAGGCAAGTGTGGGAAGCGTTTATGTAGATGAATTTCAACGTGGATATTTCCCTGAAAGCTGTCCTCCTTCAAGTCATGTAACTATAAAATTTCCTAAAACAAATAAAACACAAGGTCCGGTTGAACTGCATTGGATGGATGGAGGCATACAGCCTGAGCGGCCTGAAGAATTAGGACCGAATGACCTGTTTGGAGATGGTGGAAACGGAACCTATTTTATTGGTACAAAGGGAAAAATGATGTGTGGTACATATGGCGCAGATCCACGCCTGCTACCGCTTTCAAAAAACCAGGAAGTGAAAGTAAAACAAACAATTCCCCGTGTGCCAGGCGGCGCTGAAGGCCATTATGCGCAATGGGTAGAAGCTTGTATTGCCGGCTATGGCAAAAAGCAGGTGAGCTCACCTTTTGAAGTAGCGGGACCTTTAACTGAAGCGTTGTTAATGGCAAACCTGGCAATAAGAGGAAACGACTTAAGAAAACCAAAAAAGTCGGGTGATGGCTTCGAGTATCCGGCACGCTATGTTGAGCTTTTGTGGGATAATCAAAACATGAAGGTTACTAATCTTGATGATGTAAACCAATTCATCAAAAGAGATTACAGGCAGGGTTTTGATCTTAAAGCGTAAAATAATTTATCAGATTTAAAATATAATATTATGAATAGAAGAGAAGCAGTACAGCACATTTCACTTTTGCTTGGCGGAACAATAGTAGGTTCAACATTTTTCTTATCCGGTTGTAAAAGCGATACCAGTAAAGAGATGGCTTTTACAACAAATGACGCAGCATATCTTGATGAAATAGCCGATACTATTTTACCCCCCACAAAAACGCCGGGTGCAAAAGCCGCCAAGGTAGGCAGTTTTATGATTGTGATGGTAAATGATTGCTATGATGAAAAAGACCAAAAAATATTCCATGAGGGTATGGGAAAGTTGAACGATCTGTCAAAAAAAACCTATGATAAATCATTTATAGAAAGTAGCCCTCAGCAAAAACATGATCTGTTAGTAAAGCTTGATAACGAGCAAAAGGATTACATGAAAACTAAAAAGAAAGATGATCCTTCGCACTATTTTCGCATGATGAAAGAGTTAACGCTTCTTGGTTATTTTACTTCTGAAATTGGATGCACACAAGCAAGAAGGTATGTAGAAGTTCCGGGAAGATATGATGGTTGTGTGCCATACAAAAAAGGTGATAAAGCTTGGGCTTAAATCTTGTCATTGGTCATTTGACATTTGTAATTTTCTAAATGTTTTTTTTTGACTTATGACCATTGACTAATAACTATAAACCAAAACGAACCTTTAACCAATATAATTAAGATGTTTCATCGCAGAAATTTTATAAAAACCACAGCCGCAGGATTAGCCATTACTGCGATTACAGGTGATATCGCTGCCTGCAATTCCACATCTGCTTTAAACAGAAATAATGAGACGCTCGGGCAATTTGGCTTACAATTGTACACATTAAGAGATATAATGCCCGCCGATCCCAAAGGCGTTTTAAAACAGGTAGCTGCTATGGGTTATAAACAGGTTGAAAGCTTTGAAGGTGATTCGGGTATTTATTTTGGAATGACAAATATTGAGTTTAAAAAATACCTTGATGATATAGATCTTACAATAACTTCCAGCCATTGCAATATTGATAAAGACTTTGAACGCAAAGCCGCTGAGGCTGCTGCTATTGGTATGAAATATCTTTTGTGCGCTTATGTAGGTAAACAAAAAACTTTGGACGACTATAAAAAGATCGCAGATAAATTTAATGATCGGGCAGAGATATGTAAAAAGGCAGGATTAAAATTTGCTTATCACAATCATGATTACTCTTTTACAGAACAGGAAGGCAAATTTCCGCAGGATATATTTATGCAAAACACCGATAAAGATCTTGTAGATTTTGAAATGGATATTTACTGGGTAGTTACCGCAGGACAAGATCCGATAGCATGGCTAAAAAAATATCCGGGCCGTTTCCGGCTATCGCACATAAAAGACAGGAAAAAGAATGCACCATTATCTGATAAAGATGCATCAGTTGATGTTGGCTACGGAAGTATAGACTTTAAAAAAATTTTAAAAGCCGGTAAAGAAAATGGCTTTCAATATTATATTGTAGAACAGGAAAAATACGAAAATACAACACCACTTGCTGCGGCCAAAGCTGATGCAGATTACTTAAAAAAGTTTAGGTTTTAAGCTAAGTTTTTATCCAACATAGCGTTTCCATAATTGCTCATCTACCTGAAAAAAGTTTCTTCACTTCTTCAATAGCGGTATTTACAATCTGTATACACAACATTCTCGGGGCCAATAATAATTTAGAATCTACTGAAATGCAGTGGCAGCAAGGCAAAAAAAATCCCCCAAACCGGGGGACACTTATTCTAAGAAGTTAGACACAATTACATCTTACCCATATTATCCATCATCTTGCCATTCTTATCCATCATATGACCGTCTTTGTCAATCATTTCACCTTCAGTCATCATCATCTTTTTACCATCTTTCATCATTACTGATCCATTGGTCATCACCTTACAACCATCAGTACAGGTCATGGTCTTATCCATCTTTACCATTTTACCATCTTTCATCACCATCATTTTTCCACCCATCATCATCATCATGCCATCTTTCATCATTGTACTGCCGCCCATAGTTGATGAACTGTCCATACCTCCGGAATGATTAGTCATTGTTGATGTATCCATATTCATTTTGGACGCAGACGTGTCAGTTGTCATAGCGTCATTTGTCATATTAGTTGAATCTGAGCTGGTTGTTGAATCAACCTTGGTTGAACTGCTGTCGTTACATGCTGTCATGAATGCGGAAATAGCTACAATCGCAATTAATTTTTTCATTTGTTTTGGTTTAAGTTTTTGAATATACTTTCAAAGCTATAGAAATTTCTTTTATACATCAACTTAAAGGGTAAAAAAATAATTGCTGGTTTTATTACTTCTTTCTAAAATAAATCCGAACAGGAACTCCGCTCAATTTAAAATTTTCACGAAGTTTATTTTCAAGATAATTTCTGTAAGGCGCTTTAATATCATCAGGATAATTACAAAAAAAAGCAAATGAAGGAACCACAGTCGGAAGTTGAGATACATATTTTATTTTTACAGCATTGCCTCTCACAACCGGCGCATGGTAAGCTTCTACAGCCTTAAGCATTACCTCATTTAATTTAGAAGTAGGTATTTTTTGACGCCGGTTTTCATATACTTCCAGGCCGGTTTCCATAGCTTTAAATATTCTTGTTTTTTCTGTTGCAGATATAAATATTATCGGCACATCAGTAAACGGAGCTAATCTTGTTTTTAATTCCTTCTCATAATCACGGGCAGTATTGGTTTCCTTTTCTACAAGATCCCATTTATTTACAAGTACAACAATGCCTTTACCTTTTTTTATCGCCATAGAAAAAATGTTAAGGTCTTGCGCTGATACACCTTTCTCTGCGTCTAATAATAAAAAACAAACATCTGATTCATCCAGCGCTTTTATTGCACGGATAACAGAATAAAATTCCAGGTCTTCATTCACTTTTGTTTTCCTGCGGATACCGGCAGTATCAATCAAAGTAAATTCTTTATTAAAAAGATTATAATTTGTATGAATTGTGTCTCTTGTAGTTCCAGCTATCTCGCTAACTATCGTTCGCTCCTGCCCTGTTAAGGCATTTAATAAAGATGATTTACCAACATTTGGCTGACCAATTATTGCAAACTTTGGCAACTGATCCGCTGATTCATCAGTGCTTTCAGGAGGTATTAAGGCGCACACTTCATCAAGCAATTCACCAGTGCCCGTGCCACTTACAGAAGAAACAAAAAAAATCTTTTCAAACCCAAGGCCATAGAATTCTGAAGCTTCCAACAGCCGCTCATGGTTATCTACTTTATTAACTACAAGATAAACAGGTTTATTACTGCGCCGTAAAATATCGGCCATTGCCTGGTCAAGATTAGTAATGCCTGTGGTAACATCACACATAAAAATAATTGCATTGGCTTCTTCTAAAGCAATAATAACCTGCTTGCGAATTTCCCTTTCAAAAATATCATCACTGTTTGGCACAAAACCGCCGGTATCAATTACATTAAAAAATTTACCCGCCCATTCTGCAACGCCGTATTGCCGGTCTCTTGTTACGCCGCTAATATCATCTACAATAGCTTTGCGCTGCTCAAGCATACGATTAAAAAATGTGCTCTTGCCTACATTTGGCCTGCCTACAATTGCTACTGTGTAACTCATTGAACAAATTAAAGAGTTAAAATTTAAAATTTAAAAATGTTTGCAAAGGTATTGTTTATGAAATTTGCAATGATGCATTTAACCTTTTAAGATGATCGTAAAAATCAGGGTAAGATTTATTGATAGCTTCAGCGTCGTGAATGATTGTATGACCATGAGCGCTAAGAGCTGCGACCGCACAAGCCATCGCAATACGATGATCGTGATTTGAATGAACAACAGCACCAGCAGGCGTTTCATCACTTTCAATTACCATAACATCATCCTGCAATAAAATATTAACACCCATTTTTTTAAACTCATTTTGTAATGTAATTGCACGATTGCTTTCTTTATGCGCTAACCTTTTTACACCGGTAATTTTAGAAACTCCTTTACAATAAGATGCCAGCGCTACCAGCGGCGGAAAAAGATCAGGGCAATCCGTTGCATTAAAATCAAATCCCTTTAACTCCTCAGCTTTCACAGAAATGTTATTATCCCGGAAAGAAATGTTAGCTCCGGATGATTCTATTGCTTCTAAAATTGCTTTGTCGGCTTGTGCAGATTGCATGTCAAGTCCTTCTACACTTATGTTTCCGGCAATTGCAGAAGCAACTAATAAAAATGAGGCACCGCTCCAATCACCTTCCACTGTATAGTTGTTTGTTGTTCGTTGTTCATTGTTCGCCGGATCAAAATAAAATTCTATATAATTTCGATTTTCAACATGCCAGCCAAAATGTTTTAAAACATTTAAAGTAAGATCAATGTAAGGTTTGCTGGTAAGATTTTTAACTTTAATACTAACAGGTTTCGTGCTTGCTTTTGCATAAGCCATTAATAATCCTGTTAAGAATTGTGAGCTTAATGAACCATCAACAGTTATATTCTTTGGCTGTAAAGGGCCTCTAATCTTTATAGGAAGCTTACCATTATTTGATTGAATAGTGATGCCTAAATGAGGGAATATCTCATCAAAAAAATCCATTGGTCTTTGCAATAAACTGCCACTTCCATTTAGTAAGATTTCATTATGGCTTAGCGCTGCAATTGGTGCAAACATTCTAAGCCCCAAGCCACTTTCGCCACAATTAATTTCTTTTAAATTAGTTGTAAAATCACTGCCTTTAATTAATAATTTATCATTTTGAAATGTTACCGATGCTCCTAAATCTTTTATCACTTCTATGGCAGCAAGGTCATCATTACTTTTTCCCGGGTTAGTAATATTAGTTTCACCGGTTAAAATTAATGCAGCAGCACAGGCTCTTTGCATAGAACTCTTTGATGCAGGTGCATGCACGTTTCCTGAAATGTGTGAAGGATAAATAGTTACTATCACAATTGTATATTGTTGAAGATTTGCCGGAGCTGTTGTAATGGAACCGGTTTTATTATCGCTTCGCCAATTTTATTAAGAAGAATAAAATTTATAGTATTTCCAGACTTCTTTTTATCAAGCAGCAACAGCTCCCAAATTTTATCTTTATCAAATTTTATTGTTACCGGAAGATGGTACTTCTGTAAAAGAAGGATCACTCTTTCTTTTTCTGCTTTGTCAAGATTATTAATTTGCGCTGAGATAATGCATGCTGCTGAAATGCCTATGCTTACTGCATATCCATGAGGCAATGTATAAATGTTTTCAATTGCATGCCCAAGTGTATGACCAAAATTAAGAAGCTTTCTTTCGCCTTTTTCAAGTTCATCTGCTGCAACAAGTTTGTACTTTATTTCAACATTGGTTTTTATGAGCAGATCTGTTTTTTCAGCAGAGGTTTTAAAAAATTCCAATGTATTACTTTCAAGATAATTGAAAAGCGCTTCGTCTTTTATACATGCATGCTTGATGATTTCTGCAAATCCGTTTGTCCATTGATCTTGCGGAAGACTTGATAAAAAAGAATAATCATATAATAAAAATTTGGGTTGATTTATAACGCCGGTCAAATTTTTATACAAGCCAACATCAACGCCATTTTTACCACCAAGAGATGCATCAACCATTGCAAGTATTGTTGTAGGAACAAAGCCAAACTTAACACCACGCATATATACTGAGGCCACATATCCCGTAATGTCAGTAACTACGCCACCTCCAACCCCGATGATAAATGTTTCCCTGTCTGCCTGAAATCCGATCAGTTCTTTTATAATATAATCTACTGTAGCTTGTTGCTTGTATTGCTCTCCCGGCCTTATAGTTATGGTTTTCCAGCCTTCAAGCTTTTGAGAATGTTGAGATAAAACATTTTCATCTGTTATCACAACAGCATTTTGTTTTGAAGCCAGATTTTCCAGGTATGAAAAATCAGCATCAAAATAACAGGATACTTTTTTTGACGAAACGAAATAATCTTCCCGGTGCATATTAACTATTCCTCATTCATAATTTTATTCTGATGATTAATACTTTCCAGGTGTAGTGCATCATAATATTTAGTGATAAAGTCTTTACTTAATCCCAGGTGTTCACCTTTTTTAAAAGCCCTTAACAAGATATCATTCCAGCGATTGGTTTGCAAAATAGTGATGTTATTTTTTTTCTTATACGAGCCAATTTTATCAGCAATTTTCATCCGCTGTCCTATCAAAGTAAGCAGTTCATCATCCAGGTGATTTATTTGCTCTCTCAATGTAGCCAGCGCTGTAATAAATTCCTGCGCATCTGTATTTTCTGAACGCCACACAAGAGCATCAAGCATCTCCGCAAGCCGCTCTGGTGTTACCTGCTGCTTTGCATCGCTCCAGGCATTATCAGGGTCTATGTGGCTTTCTATCATCAGGCCATCAAAATCAAGGTCAATACTTTTTTGAGCGATTGATTGCAGCATCGTTCTGTTGCCGCAAATATGTGATGGATCACAAATGAGCAACATGTCCGGAAACCTTCTTTTCATTTCAATTGGTAAATGCCACATGGGTGCATTCCTGTATTCTGTATTGCCATAATTTGAAAATCCGCGATGTATCATTCCTACCTGTTTTACGCCAACTTTAAGCAAGCGCTCGATTCCGCCGCTCCATAATTCAAGGTCAGGATTTATAGGATTTTTTATAAGAACAGGAATATCTATACCACGCAAAGCATCACATACTTCCTGCACACTAAAGGGATTTACGGTGGTTCGTGCGCCTATCCAAAGCATATCAACATCAAACTGCAATGCATCCTGCACGTGTTTGGAAGTTGCCACTTCTACTGTGATTGGTAAGCCTGTTACTTTTTTAGCCTGCAGCATCCAGGGCAAGCCCTTTGTACCAATACCTTCAAACATACCAGGTTTTGTACGAGGCTTCCATATGCCTGCACGAAGCATATCTACTTTACCGGTGTTAGCAAGTCGTGTAGCGGTTTCCAGCACCTGCTCTTCTGTTTCAGCGCTGCATGGGCCGCTGATTATTAATGGACGCTTGTTCCATTTTTCCTGCATGAGGTCTTTCATCGTTTTGGTTTGTGTTTGCATATACTTTTGTTTTATTAGCTAAGAGATGAAAGAAAAAAAAGAGAGAAAGAGGCGATTACAAATTCTTCTTTTTATTTACCGTTTTTATTTTATAAATAAATCAATAAAAAAAACATTAAATTAATTAACCTCTCTTTTATACTTCTTTACCTCCTTTATCTCTTAGCGCTTTTTTTATTTTATTAGCATTTTGAATCAGTTCAAGCAAGTAATTATAATTTTCTTTTTCAAGGCAACTTTTAAATTTTCTTAATTGAGTAATATGTTCATTTAAAACATCTAAAACATTGTCCCGGTTCTGCATAAAAATAGGCACCCACATTTCAGGGTTACTTTTTGCCAGGCGAACTGTGCTTTCGAAACCTGCACTTGCCATTTCAAATATTGCATCTTCTTCCTTTTCTTTTTCCAGAACGGTATTGGCTAATGCAAATGATGTGATATGAGAAATATGACTTACATAAGCTGCATGCAAATCATGTGCATCAGCGTTCATATAAAACAAATTCATACCAAGCAACCTGTACATATTTTCAGTTAATAAAAGTGCATCATCATCACTGTTTTCTTTATTGCAAATTACTACTGCCACGTTTTTAAATGCACCTTTTACTGCTGCCTGCGGGCCGCTATATTCTGTGCCCCACATCGGATGAGTAGCAACAAATCTTCTTTTATTTTCGCTTTTTCCTGCCGCTTCGCAAATTGATTTTTTTGTAGAGCCTACATCAATAACAACCTGCTTATCCACTTTATCCAATATCGAAATTATCATTAGATCAGCAATACTTACAGGCACGGCAATTATAATTACATCAGATTTTTTAATGGCTTCATCCAATTCATTTATCTCATCCACTAAACCCAAAGCAAGCGCCTGTTGCTGATGTTCGGCATTATTTTCGACACCAATAATTCTTGAAGCAAATCCTTTTTCTTTCAATGCCAGCGCCATTGAACCGCCAATTAAACCAGTTCCTATTATTGTAACAATAACGCCTGCTTCTAAATCCTCTCCCAAGGAGAAGACTTTCTCAACTTCGTTATTTTTAACTTCATTCATATCTATTGTTCAACTTCTTGCAAAGATTTAAGGTTTATTCTTTGTATCGCTTCATTAATTTTTTCTTCAGTGCTGCATAAACTAACCCTGATATAATTGTTACCGGCATCTCCAAAGATTCCTCCGGGTGTTATAAATACATTTGCCTGCTTTAATATTTTATCACTTAATTCATAACTATTTTCAAAGCCGCCTGGTATTTTTGCCCATACAAACAACCCTGCCTGATTTTTATCAAAAGAACATTTTAATAATTCTAACACTTCAAAAACTTTTCTTCTTCTTTCTGTGTACACTTTATTTAGCTCATCAAACCAATCTTTGCCTAAAGCTAAAGCCTTTGCTGCAGCCAGTTGCAGGGGTAAAAACATACCACTATCCATATTACTTTTAAAGCGGATCACCTCATCAATTCTCTCTTTAGCGCCTGCTAAAATTCCTACTCTCCACCCCGCCATATTATGACTTTTACTAAGCGAATTTAATTCTATAACTACTTCTTTTGCACCATCAACAGCCAACATGCTCATCGGTTTTTCATTAAGAATAAAACTATATGGATTATCATGACAAATTAAAATGTTATGCTTTTTTGCGAAGGCTACTAACTTGATAAACAAATCTAACGTTGGCAATTGCCCTGAAGGCATGTGCGGATAATTTACAAACATCAGACCCCCTCTAAATCTTCCCTCAAGGGGAAGACTTTTTGAAGTATTAATTATTTGCTCAATCTCTTCAAAATCAGGAAACCAATTATTTTCTTCTCTTAATGAATAAGCCTGAACATTAGCGCCGGCTATGGTTGCAGCACTTTTATAAGTTGGATAACCGGGATCAGGAATTAATGCCAAACTGCCTTCATTGATATAAGTCATACAAATATGCATAAGGCCTTCTTTACTTCCGATCAACGGCAAAATCTCTGTATCAGGATTTAAGTTTACACTGTACCATTCTTTATACCATTGAGCTATTGCATTTCGCAAAACAATGTTTCCTTTATAATTCTGGTATCCATGCTGATCAGGCTTTAGCGCTTCTTCATGCAAAGTTTTAATTACTTCAGGATGTGGCGGCATATCAGGACTTCCAATACCAAGATTAATCACCTTTTTACCTGCCTTGTTCATTGCATCAATCTCTCTTAGCTTTTCAGAAAAATAATACTCTCCAATTCCCTCAAGACGCCTTGCAACATTATGTATCGCAGGTTTCTTATGAGTTATAAATTGCGCTGAATTACCAGGTTTCGTCATTAAATTATTTTTGAATTATAGGGTTAATCAGACCATTTTTATAGACACCATAAACTTTTAATTCTTCAGTTAGTGGTCTTATATTATATATCACTTTTTCAAATTGTTCTATGCTATCAAATTCCATATCAGCATGAAATGAATATTTCCAGTCACTGCCGGGTATCGGAAAAGATTGAAGTTTACTAAGATTGATATCACCTTCAGCAATTTTTGTAAGCACTTTTGCCAGGCTTCCTTTAGAGTGATCCGTATAGAAGTTTATAGATGCTTTGTCGGCCTCTGTTATCTCTTCACTCTCATCTTCTCTTTGCAATATCAAAAATCGTGTATAATTATTTTTAAGTGTATGTATGTTTGGCGCTATAATGTTCAAATCGTACATATCTGCTGCCAGCTTGCCCGCAATCGCTGCACTATGCCTGCTTCTGCGCTGATGAAGATGCCTGGCGCTAAGCGCTGTATCTTCTGTTTCCACCAGTTTCCAATCATGTTTATCTAAAAAACCAAAGCATTGCTGTATGGCCATCGGGTGTGAATGAACTTCTCTTATATCTTCCAACTTAACGCCGGGATTTGCCATTAAATGCTGGTCTATCTGGAGGTAAACTTCTCCAACAATTTTCAAAGTACTTTTTTGCAACAAATTATAATTGGCTAAAATACTTCCGGCAATAGAATTTTCAATGGCAATAATACCACCATCGCTTTCATTTTTATGCTCCGCAATTTTAATCACTTCTTTAAACGTTGCGCAACAAACTACCTGTACATCTTTTCCAAAAAACTGCCTGGCAGCAACCTGGTGAAAGCTTCCTTCGTAACCTTGTATTGAAATTCTTTTACTCATTGGGTTAAACAAAAATCCCGGCGTTTTAGCCGGGATCCTTTTATGTTATTCTGTTATTTCAGTTTTTAACAAAAGCATCCCGGTCTATTCTAAAATAATAGCTAAAATAAAACCCGGTATTTGCTCTGGCGATGATCATAAAAAAACAAATTTAATAAAGTGTACGGAATTTCCAAATCTATTTTTTATCCCTCACACCAAAAAAGAATTAATGAAAAACCGCTCTTATTAAAAGAACGGCTTAAAGATTGCCTGCCAATAAAGAATTATAATACGGCTATATTGCCTGTTAATTATTTCTTGCTTTTTGATTTCATTTTTGTTTTAATGCTGCTTGTTGCCATTTTAGTGGCAGTATCAATTGCAGTTGTTGCAGTAGTGGACATCTTACTAGTATCCATAGTACCAGTACCAGCTGAAGCCGATGTGCCTGACGTACCTGAAGTGCTCATTGAGCTTGTATCAGTAGTAGTAGTCGTCATTTTGCTGCTTGTATCAGTTGATGGCGTACTGCTCATAGATGAACCATTTGATGTTGAATCAGTTGTTGTTGTACTATCAGTTTTAGTACCATTGTCGCATGCAGCAAATACTGTTGCAACAGCAAAAGCCATTAATAATTTTTTCATTTCGTTTTTAGTTTATTTTATATAAAATATTTTATGTTTATACCCATCCTGTTAAAAGGTAACCCATTTGTAATCTGAATTTTATATTTGGGTTACTTTTTAATTATAAACGTATCAACAATAGCTGGTGAGCATACTTAATAGGGAACAACTTCTACTTAAAGGACTGGGATTAAATGAAGCAGCAGCGATAGAAACGATTTACAGAGAAAATTATGGCATTATACAATCTTTCATACTTAAAAATAATGGCTATCACGAA
Source organism: uncultured Chitinophagaceae bacterium (assembly GCA_964236235.1). GTDB lineage: Bacteria > Bacteroidota > Bacteroidia > Chitinophagales > Chitinophagaceae > Ginsengibacter. The sequence continues at coordinate 9,819 of CAXSDW010000010.1, read as the reverse complement.
GATGCAAAAGACATTTTTCAGGAAGCGATGATCATATTATATGAGAAAGCCGGCGATGAATCCTTTGTACTTACGTGCCAGTTAAAAACATATTTATATTCAGTATGCAGGCGGTTATGGCTTAAAAGATTACAGCAATCACAGCGTTATAGTCCGGTGATTGATAACAATGAAACAACGATACCCGTTGAAGATGATCTTGAGGCACATGAAAAAATGAATGCTGATTTTATCTTAATGGAGAATGCCATCAGTAAAATTGGGGAACCTTGTAAAAGCCTGCTGGAAGCATATTATTTTCAAAAAAAAAGTATGCCTGAAATTGCTGATATCTTTGGATATACAAATGCTGATAATGCAAAAACGCAGAAATATAAATGCCTTATGAGATTAAAAAAAATATTTTTTTCTCAATATAAAAACGAAGAATAACATGGATGATAATTTACTTTTAGATGCAATTGAACGATATAAGAAAGGGGAAATGCTTCCTGAAGAAAAAACCTTTTTTGAAGAGCTGCGCAAAAACAATCCTGAAATTGATCAACTTGCTGCAGAACAAATTTTCTTTTTACAACAACTGGATAATACAGCTAATTTACGGGATTACAAACAATCACTCAATACGGTTGAAAGCAAACTTATAAATGAAGGAATAATAGAAACTCAGTTTAAAGAAACGGCAAAAGTGGTTTCACTCTGGCAGCGCTCCCGCCGCACAATAGCAGTGGCAGCCTGTATTGCAGGCGTTGTATCAGTATTTACCGCAGGTATGTTTTCTGCATATAACAGTAACAAAAGCGAAAAGGTAATTACGCCGCTTGTTGATTATAAATTTAAACAGGTAGATGCTAAATTAAAGGCCTTTGAAAGTAAATTAAACCAGGCTTCTGTAACTCTCGCCAAACCTCCGGTGAAACCAAAATTTGAAGCAAACTTCAGAGCAACAGGTTTCTTAATTGATGTAACAGGTTACATTGTTACCAATGCTCACGTAATTAATCATGCAAAAAATTTAATAGTTGAAAATAAAAAAGGTGATCAGTTTTATGCAACACCTGTTTATGTAAGTAACAGCACAGACCTTGCAATATTAAAAATTAATGATAGTCTTTTTAACAGCTTCCCTTCATTGCCTTACTCTATCCGAAAGTCTTCGGCTGATTTAGGTGAACAGATTTTCACCTTAGGATATCCACGCGATGAAGTGGTTTATGGAGAAGGTTATTTAAGTGCAAAGTCAGGGTATTCAGGTGACACTTCTTCTTACCAGATAAGTATTTCAGTAAACCCCGGAAACAGCGGTGGGCCTGTAATTAACCGCAATGGAGAAGTGATTGGCATTATAAGCAGTAAAGAAACAAATGCGGATGGTGTGGTGTTTGCAATTAAATCGAAGAACATTTATAATGCTCTTGAAGATATAAAAACGGAAGAAGGAATTAAACTTCCTTCAAAAGGAACTTTAAAAGGTTTAGATAGAGTTCAGCAAATAAAAAAAATTGAAGATTGTGTGTTTATGGTGAAAGGAAATTGATAGTTGACAATTAATAATTGACAGTTGAAAATTAATTAGTTAATGAATTAGTAATTATTGACAATTGAGAATTGACGATTCACAACTCCCCATTCACTAAATTACTTCCAGAGAGAAGCAGGATATTCACCAGCTTCAATTAATTTTTCAATGCTTTGTTTTACACCAGGAGCGTCTTCTTTATAAGTAACGCCAAACCACTGTGAAGATGTTGGTATTACTTTTATTTCACCTTCCTTTTCTTTTATAAATGCATCAGCAACTATAGGTATAAAAAATTCTGATTTTGGATTAGTAATATTTTCTCTTAAAAATTGTTGAAATAAATCATTTATATAAGAAAAAACTGACAGATCAAAACACCAGAAGTTCATACTAACCTTTGAGTTATTGGATACTTCATGTTTTCCTTCTTCATCTTCATAAACAATTTTATCTCCTTCCCTGTATATCTTAGTGCGCTCATTTATACTTATGAGATTGTTGTTTTCATCCACATCACAAACGCCGCGGCTAACTGTGCCATTTTCAGACAATGTTTTAGGCAATTCATATCCGATAAGACTGTACGTTTTATCATTTACCTGCTCTGTTAAAAATTGAGCTGCTTTTTCAAAAGCATCACGGCCATAAAAATCGTCAGCATTAATAACAGCAAAAGGCTCGTTCACATTTTCTTTTGCACTTAACACAGCATGTGCGGTACCCCAGGGTTTTTTTCTATCGGCAGGTATGGTAAAACCTTCAGTATTATCATCAAGATCCTGAAAGGCATAATCAGTTTCAATTTTGCCTTTTAATTTTGCTTCGAAAATAGCTTTAAAATTTTCTGCAAATTCTTTCCTTATGATAAAAACAACTTTATCAAACCCAGCTCTTTTAGCATCATAAATAGAATAATCCATTATCGTTTCACCATTCGGCCCAAAGCCTTCAATCTGCTTCATACTTCCATAACGGCTCGCCATACCTGCGGCTAAAATTAATAAGGTTGGTTGCATCTGCTCAGGTTTATATTTGTATCTAATTATTTCAGGCAGCGAAATTAAGTAAATATTGTGCAACAAATTTCTTTAGACAACTCATTCGATATAAAAAGTTTAAAAGTAGAAGTAAGTAATATTTATGATGAGATATTGGATAGAAAAAATTTGTCTCTTTCTTTATTAAGACTTGATCTGACGGATTCTGTAATCTCAGGAAATAAAATCTTTAAACTTTATTATTACTTACAAAAAGCCATCTCTTCAACTCAAAAAATTATAACTTTCGGCGGAGCCTATTCCAATCATCTTGCAGCCACTGCAGCGGCTTGCAGGCATTATGGCATTATGTGCACAGGTATTGTAAGAGGAGAAAAGCCTGTGGCTCTGTCACCTACTTTATCGTACTGTATGCAACAGGAAATGCAACTGGAATTTATTACAAGAAGTAAGTACAAAGAAAAAAGCGAAGCGCATTTTATTAAAGAATTACAAGCAAAATATGGTGATCATGTTTTAATTCCGGAAGGCGGATTCGGAAATGAAGGCGTGCAGGGAGCCGCTGAAATTTATAATTATTTACCAAATGATATTACACATATTTGTTGTGCCGCCGGCACAGGTACAACCATTGCAGGATTAATAAAAGCTTCAGCACCAACACAACAAATAACAGGTTTCAGTTGTTTAAAAAACTTTGATTTTGAAAGAAACATTATATTCTTAACAGGTAATCCTTCACTTAAAAATTATCGTTTTATTAATGACTATCATTTTGGCGGCTATGGGAAAAAAACGCATGAATTAATCAGCTTCATGAACAGCTTTCATAAAAAATTTATGATACCTCTTGACTTTGTATACACCGCTAAAATGATGTATGGAGTGCTTGATCTTATCAAAAAAAATTACTTTGCTAAAGGCAGTAAAATTATTTGCATTCATACCGGCGGCTTGCAGGGAAATTGTTCTTTGCAAACCGGGGCTTTGAATTTTTAGTTATTAAACAGACCGTTATCTTTGCGCCACTAAAAACAGCGCCCTATATTTATCTATGCCCATGAGAATATTTATTCTTTCGCTTATTCTATTTGTATATAATATAAATATTTCCCTTGCCCAGGATACTTTGCCTAAGATTACAGTCATCAATATTAGTAATCATGTTTTAATAAGCTGGGTAAATCCTTACACTTACCTTACTACCATAAATATTCAGCGGTCTTTTGACAGCACTAAAAATTTTACAACCATCGGAAGTATCCTTGATGTAAAAAATAAAAGAAACGGCTTTGTGGATACAAGGCCGCCATATCCAAAAATGTTTTACAAAGTTTTTGTTTCATTTGAAGGAGGCACATATTTTTTTACGAAATCTTACCGGCCTGTTATTGACACTTCTAAAGTTTTACCCGACATAAAATCGCTGCAGCAAAGCACAGTGATACCATGGTTTGTACCTTCAACCAGGGTTTATACCGGGAAAGATAATAACGTGATCATATCTTTACCCAAGGCGCAGGAAAAAAGATATTCTCTTAAATTTTTTGAAGAAAACGGGATCCCGGTTTTTGAAATTGGTAAAATACCTGAACCTTATTTAACGCTGGAGAAAGTAAATTTTTTACACTCAGGTATTTTTAATTTTGAATTATATGAAGATGGAACGCTGATTGAAAAAGATAAAATTTACATACCTAAAGACCCAAAGATTTCCGGTGGTGGCAATGAACAGGGACGGCAACCGGTTAGATAATTTTTACTTTAAATATCTTTTCAAAATTGTTTTTTAACTTCTGTTTTACTTCTTCAAGTTCAACTTTATAGCCAAGCTCTTTTTCAATTGAAGTAACCTTTTTATTTTGTATTCCGCAGGGAATAATATTCTCAAAATAACTAAGATCAGTATTTACATTTAACGCAAAACCATGCATCGTTATCCAGCGGCTGCATCTTATTCCCATGGCACAAATCTTTCTTTCTTTACCATTGATGCCCGGCTCAATCCATACGCCAGTTTCGCCTTTACTTCTTTCACCTTTAATTCCGTATTCATCAATTGTGATAATTATTACTTCTTCAAGTTCTCTTAAATATCTTCCAATATCTGTATAAAATTTTTCAAGATCCAGGATCGGATAACCAACAATTTGCTGCAATCCATGAAAAGTTATATCGCCTCCCCTGTTGGTTTTAAAAAATTCAATTTGTCTTTCATCCATTTCCTGGTCACTTAATAAAACGTTACTCATGCTTCCACTTTTACCCAAAGTGTACACCGGCAAATGTTCGCAAAATAGTAAATGGTTTGTAGTTGATAGTTGATAGTTATCTTCATTGACAATTGGCGATTGACTATTGACCATTGACCATTGCTCATTTAACACTGACAATCTTCTATTCTCTGCCTTTACATCAACATTGGCTTTTACCAATTGTTCCTGGTAATCCCATGCAGATTTGTAATCGATGATCCCGAGATCTTCAAAGTGAATTAATGGTTTTTTCAACATCATAATTTAAACTCAAAATTATAAAGTAAAAAGGGTTTTTGAATTTCGAATTTTTAATTTTGAACTATGCCGGAAGAATATACAGAGGACGGGCTTGCTGAAGAAGGTGAAGAGCTTTTTGAACGCCTTGCTATAATTGTTGATAAAGGCCAGGAGCCATATCGCGTTGATAAATTTTTGATGAACCGTATTGAAGGCGCTACCCGCAATAAAATTCAACATGCTATAGAAGGTGAACGGGTTTTAATAAATGACAAGCCTGTAAAATCAAATTATAAAGTAAAGGCTAACGATAAAATAATTGTATATGAAAGCAGGTTACCTGAAACCGCTGAAATTGTTCCTGAAAATATTCCCTTAGTTATTGTGTTTGAAGATGATGATGTGATGGTAATTAACAAACCTGCCGGCATGGTAGTGCATCCCGGCAGCGGAAACAAAAGCGGAACTTTAATTAATGGTGTTGCCTGGCATTTGAAACAACAGAATCCTCAATTAAATGAGCACGATCTTTCAAGGTTTGGGCTTGTACATAGAATTGATAAAAATACAACCGGTTTATTGGTGGTGGCGAAAAATTCAAAAGCAATGATAAAGCTTGCAAAGCAGTTTTTTGATCATACAGTTCACAGGCGATACATAGCTTTAGTGTGGGGAGATTTTAAAGAAGATGAAGGGACAATTAATGTACATGTCGGCCGTCACCAAAGGTTTAGAAAACTGTTCACTGCATATCCTGATGCTGAATACGGAAAAGCAGCGATCACGCATTACAAAGTATTGCAAAGATTTAATTATGTAACACTTATTGAGTGCAGGCTTGAAACAGGGAGAACGCACCAGATACGTGTCCACATGCAGTTTGCAGGTCATCCGCTTTTTAATGATGAAATTTATGGCGGAGATAAAATTTTGAAAGGAACTATCTTTAGTAAATACAAACAGTTTGTTGAAAATTGTTTTCTTATTTGTCCGCGACAGGCTTTGCATGCACAGCAATTAGGTTTTATACATCCTGTTACAAATAAAAAAATGAACTTTGAAAGTGAATTGCCGGCAGATATGAAAGCCTTAATTGAAAAGTGGCGAAAGTATTGTGTAAGCAGAGACTTATAAAATAATATCTCAATCAATCATCAAACAAAAAATACTCTTTGAATAGTCCAGTATAATGCAATAAGCGCAATAAGTATGGAGATCGGAAACACAACCATCTTTCTATAATTTGGTTTTTTACCAAGAGGAATAACAAGTAATAAAAATACGGCCAGTATAATAGAAATTTGTCCTAATTCCACTCCAACATTAAAAGATAAAATTGATGTTAGAAATTTATTACGTGGTAACCCGATTTCATTTAATGCACTGGCAAATCCCATCCCGTGAATAAGTCCGAACATAAAAACTATTATTACACGCCAGGGCTTTAATTCAGTTAACAATAAATTTTCTATAGCAACAAATAAAATTGACAAAGCTATAATCGGCTCTACCACTGCGCTTGGCGCAACAATTATACTTTTCATACTCAACGCAAGTGTAATTGAATGAGCAATAGTAAAGGCAGTTGCCTGCCACAGAATCACTTTAATTTTATTGCTCAATAAACAAAGGCCGACCACAAATAATATATGATCAAAACCCAGCGGCAAAATGTGAGCATAACCTAATTTTAAATAATACCATACAACGTCGCCGGCAGGCGCTTTCTCTAATACATAATTAATGGTATGTGCTGATGCAATTGAGGAATGCAAAAGCAGCGATAATAAAATAAAAATAAGTGGCCTGTAGTTGGCTTTAGTTTGTTTATCCATCAAATGAAAATTGGAGAATCAGATCACTTACGCAAACCTATCAGATTTAGTTTGATTTATTAAAAGTTTCTGTTTCTTTCCATACTTACCTAACATTTTATTCGTGTACAAAATCAAACAATGTAGCAGTGAAAATTCCTCTTTCCCTTTTCTTAGTGATAGCTTTCCAGTTACCCACATAGCGTATAACAGAAGGCACTAAAAGGTCGCCGGTTTTTGTCATTTCTATCTGCATCTGCACATCAAAATCATACACCGCAGCATCATAACTTAACGAATAATTTCGTGCAACAATCTGATACGTTTTATCATTGAACCATGTTGTCATTTCATCAATAACAACGCCGCTTTTTATGGCTTTAATTCTAAAAAGATAACAACTGGTTTTATTATGTTCTTCCATATCAATACTCATGTCATATTTATCTGCCATATCATCATCAAAAATGGCCGTTTTATTACTAATGAATGGAATACCGCTGATCTTTTTACCGGGATTAAAAAACAAAGTCTTCAATTGTTCTTTATGCTTTTCCATTCCGCTTAAACCGCTGGTAGAAAAGTCCCGGCCTTTCACAATATTATTTTCTCCGCAAATAGTTCCTTTCGTAAAAAAAAGCGCTGCATAAAGCTGGCCTGTATAATAATTAAAATTTTTATGCTCATCATAAATATCACCTGTTGTAGTTTCTTCAAGCACCTGCATGCTTCTGCAAGTGTCATTTCTTACCTGTTTTACTTTGCTTTTCAGCGAGGCTTTTATATTGCCTTTTTTATCCAGCATTCTTATATCATTTAATGCTGTAAAGCCAATAATGTGAAGTGTTCTAAAGGCTTTGTAAAAGGTAGTATCATTCTTTACACGATCAATAAATGAGGGAACATTCAATTTGTTATTAATCACAATTTCAGAAAGCGTAATGAGTTTTCCCTCAACATAAACCGTAGTGTCTTTCGAATTTTGCGCTGCAGTAATAAATGGAATAAGGAAAATATAACTCACTGCGAATTTATAAAACATAGCAGAAAATTTACCGTATAAGATGTTGGCTAAATTTATACAACCAAAATTATTTAGGGAAAACCATTTTATATTCAACGCTTACATTTCCTTTGGAAATATCATCCAGCCTGCGTTTTAGCAATTTCCTCTTTAGCGGCTTTAGATAATCAATGAACAACTTACCATTAATATGGTCATATTCGTGAAGTATAATCCGCGCCGTTATGCCATTAAATATTTTTGCCTGCGGCTGAAAAAATTCATCGAGAAACTCAATACTTACTTTTTCAGGCCGTGTTATATCTTCCCTTATCTTAGGAATGCTAAGGCAGCCTTCATTATACACCCATTCTTCGCCGTGCATAGAAGAAACTTTGGCATTTATAAAAACGCCTTTGTAGCCGCTATCATTTGGATAGCTCCTTCTTTCATCCTCATCAAGGTTTTCAAGTATTTGCATACTGTCTATAATAAATAAGCGGACATCTTTATTTACCTGTGGCGCAGCTAAACCAACACCTTTACTGTTATACATGGTTTCCCACATATTATTTATAAGCTCACTGAGATTGGAATAATCCTTTGTAATATCGGTACTTACTTTTCGCAAAACTGGAGAACCATAAGCTACAATAGGAAGAATCATATTTACCCTCCAACTCCCTAAAGGGAGAGTTTTTGTTTAAAATAAAGTGCAAATCTAAATAGATATGTTTTAATAAAATTCTTCCAGCAACGTTGTTGGGTTAAGATGATAATAATCAATAATTAAGAATAAGCCATTAAATTTTCTTGTAAAAATTACTAACTAAGATTTTGCATATATTCCTGAAGCATAATAGTAGCGGCTATTTCATCCACGGTTCGCTTATTTTGCCTTGCTTTTTTCTTCATACCCATTTGTATCATTGCCTGCTTTGCCATTTTTGAGGTATATCTTTCATCAACGGTTTTTAATGGTATTTGCGGAAATTCCTTCTTCAATTTTTTAATGGCTTCTTTCACCAAAGGTGTTGCATGTGTATCAGAATCATCCAGGTTCTTAGGTTCACCAATAATTATTAATTCTACTTCTTCCTGAAGAAAATACCTTTTTAAAAAAGCGATCATTTCTTTTGAATCAATCGTGGTAAGGCCTGTCGCAATAATTTGTAACGGATCTGTAACGGCAAGCCCGGTGCGCTTTCCGCCATAATCTATTGCAATAATTCTTGGCATAATCCTTATTCCCTAAGGAAAATTATTTTTTTAAAATGAATAAATCTAACAATACAAAAACGCAGAAGATTACAGATGCAATACCGTTTGTAGTAAAAAATGCAAGGTTAACTCTTAATAAATTATTTGGCTTTACCAATGTGTGCTGGTAGATCAACAGTAAAATAAAAAAACAAACACCAGCCCAATATATCCAGCCAAAATGTGCATAATAACCGGCTGCAATAACACATAAAGCAGAAATCACATGAAGTAATTCTGAAACTTTCAATGCTCTTGCCTTGCCCAACATGGCAGGAATAGAATACAGGTTATTAGCTTTATCAAACTCCTCATCCTGCAACGCATATATTATATCGAAGCCGCTTACCCAGAACAAAACAGTAAAGGAGAATAACAATGGAAGTAAATTAAATTTCCCCGTTACAGCAAGATAAGCGCCTATTGGAGCAAGGCTTAAACCCACGCCCAGTACAAGATGGCTTAAAGCTGTGAATCTTTTTGTATAACTATAAAATAAGATTACGAACAACGCCACCGGTGCTAAAGCAAAGCAAATGCTGTTAATAAAATAAGTGCATATAATAAAAGCAATGCAATTAATGATGACAAAAATCAAAGCGCTTTTGTCCGAAATAATACCTGATGGAATTTCTCTTATTGCTGTACGAGGATTAAGCGCATCAAAGTTTTTATCAAGCCAGCGGTTAAACGCCATGGCGGCGCTTCTGGCAAAGATCATGCATAG
>CAXSDW010000009.1:42204-47022 GCA_964236235.1 uncultured Chitinophagaceae bacterium | reverse complement strand
AATAAAATCTTTCTGCTTCTCCAACTCAGGAAATACATTTTCAAACTGCTTTGCAAGCAAGGGAATTAATTTATACAGCAGCGGTTCTTTTACATCTAAATAAGAAAAATAATACCTTACAGCTCTTCTTAATATCCGGCGTATAACATAGCCTGCGCCTGTGTTTGTTGGCAATTGCCCATCCGCAATAGGGAACGCAATTGCTCTGATATGATCTGCGATTACACGAAATGCCACATCTTGTTTGCTGTCTGTATTTAAGTATTTTTTACTTGATAACTTTTCCGTTTCAGCGATAGTTCCGGTAAAAATATCTGTATCATAGTTGCTTTGTTTATTTTGCAAAACCCTCACTAATCTTTCAAAGCCCATTCCTGTATCTACATGTTTTGCCGGCAACGGTTCAAGTGTTCCATCTTTTTTTCTGTTGTATTGAATGAACACATTGTTCCATATTTCAATCACCTGCGGATCATCTTTGTTTATCAAACTTTTCCCGGCAATATTATTTTTATCTTCTTCGGTTCTGCAATCCACATGAATTTCAGTGCATGGTCCGCATGGACCGGTGTCTCCCATTTCCCAAAAATTATCTTTCTTATTTCCCATTATTATCCTGTCCTCATCAATCCATTCTTTCCAGAACATAATTGATTCTTCATCCTTCGGAAGATTATCTTTTACATCACCTTCAAATACAGTAACGTATATATTTTCTTTCGGTATTTTATAAATTCCGGTAAGCAATTCCCAGCTCCATGCTATCGCTTCTTTCTTAAAGTAATCGCCAAAGCTCCAGTTGCCAAGCATCTCAAACATTGTATGATGATAGGTATCCACGCCAACTTCTTCAAGATCATTATGCTTTCCGCTTACGCGTAAACATTTTTGTGTATCGGCTACTCTTTTGTGCGGTGGCTGCCGGTTTCCGAGAAAATAATCCTTAAACTGGTTCATGCCGGCATTAGTAAATAGCAGCGTGGGATCATCTTTTATAACTATCGGTGCAGATGGTACAATGGTATGATTCTTCGATTTAAAAAAATCAAGAAACTGTTGCCTGATCTCTGCGCTGCTCATCATACCGCTACTTTATTTTAAGATTAATTTTGTATTATATCAGGTTATATTTGCTGAATTGAAACAAAGATAAGCAGGCAAAATGATTAGCTGCAAGATTGAGCTGCGGTTGTAATCAGGGCATTTAATAAATGTATAAAGCCTCAGGATTGCGGCATGAAGAAAATAAAATATTATTATAATACCCATACACTCCGCTATGAAAAGCTTATTACGCCTTTTAGGGTAAAGCTGCTTAGATTTTTTGGATTTATTGCTGCCTCACTGGTTACTGCATTTATTTTAGTATCAATTGCATTTAGATTTATTCCGTCGCCGCAAACAAAACTTGTGCAAATGCAATATGAAAAGATGAGAGAAAATTATGCAGTTCTTAATAAGCAGATGAAAATAACTCAACAGCAAATGAGTTCTTTGGAAAATCGGGATAACCAGGTTTATCGTTCCATATTTGCCGCCAATCCACTACCAGACAGTGCCAGGGTGAAGCTTATAGAACAGAAAAAAGAAGTGGAAAAGGTAGCAGCGATCAACGATGATAAGCTTGGTAACGAGCTTGCAAAAACGCTTAATAACCTTAGTGCAAGAATTGCTTTTCAGTTTGATAGCTATGCAGAGATAGAAAAACTGATTGAAAACCAGGCGGAGAAATTGGCGAGTATCCCGGCGATTCAACCGGTGAGCAATCGTGATCTTGATAGAATTGCTTCCGGCTTTGGCATGAGGATTGACCCGGTTTACGGAACTCCTAAAATGCATAAAGGGCTTGATTTTACTGCACCTCAGGGCACACCGGTTTATGCAACAGGTGATGGAATTGTTACAGTGGCGGGTTATAACGAAGATGGATTTGGCAATCATGTTGAAATAAATCATGGCTATGGATATTCAACTTTATATGGCCATATGGTAAGGGTAAAAGCAAGGGCCGGGCAAAGAGTAAAACGCGGTGAAATAATTGGATGGGTGGGAAGCACAGGTAAAAGTACAGGACCGCATTGCCATTACGAAGTTCATGTAAACGGGCAGGAAGTTGACCCTGTTTATTTTTTTTATAATGATCTTAATGCAGAACAGTTTGACAGAATTTTAAAGATTGCTGCTACGGGCAGTGCAAAAAGTTTAGATTAATGAATGATCTGACGCAAATAAATTTTGATTTTAAAGAACCCATTCCCGAAAATGCAGGCAATAAAAAACTGCCGGCAATAAAACAAAAAATGAATCCGGAAAAAGTAAAATCTCTGCGAGGCAGAAAAAGCCTGAAATCATACGATGAAGAAATTGACGCTATACAGATACCTGAAGATGAGGATTTGTTTAAAAGGGCATATTATTCAATCGGAGATGTTGCTGCAATGTTCAGGGTTAATGTATCATTGATCCGCTATTGGGAAATTGAATTTGATATTTTAAAACCGAAAAAAAATGCAAAAGGCGACAGGCATTTTCGCCCCGAAGATGTAAAAAATTTAAAATTGATTTATCATTTATTAAGAGAAAGAAAGTATACTATTGAAGGCGCAAAAGAATTTTTAAGAACCAATAAAAAAGCTTCTGAAAAATTTGAATTAGTAAGATCATTACAAAAACTAAAATCCTTTTTACTCGAATTAAAAGCTGGTTTGTAAAATAAAACTCAAATACAAAATATCTATGAAGAATAAACAAATACTTACACTTATCATTTTTTTTGTACTAACTATTGTAAAAGCTCAGGCGCAATATGAAGTATTGACAGATGATAAAGAGCCTGGCAGCAAGGTTCTTAAAGGAATTATAAACAAGCAAATAATAGTAAGCGACACGGCGTATAAATGGTATGCACAAAGCCAGAAAATATATGCACAGCCGGATACTGCAATTGTAAATGCTGTTGCAAGAAATAAGAGCAATGTGAATTATATAATTTTTGGCGGAACATGGTGTGAGGATACTCAATTTATTCTACCAAAGTTTTTTATACTCCAGGAAAAAGCGGGCGTTGCTGATGATCACATTACTTTGTTTGGTGTAGACAGGAAAAAACAAACTTCAGGAAATATAGCTTCTGCATTTAATATTCAAAACGTTCCTACTATTATTGTAATGAAGAATGGTAAGGAAGTTGGGCGTGTTGTTGAATACGGCAAAACAGGAAAATGGGACAAAGAACTTGCAGCTATCTTAAACAGTAATTAGTGAATAGAATATATGCTGAGTGAATCATTTTTTAAAAGATAAATCTTATTGTTTCCAACTTTTAAGGCAGTGTATTCTTTAAAAGATGAAGGCAACTGGTATTGTTTAATGTCTAAAGAATTTATCGCATAACTGTAAAAATTATTATCATCGAAGCCATAAATGTTTTTACCAATTACAGTAAAATCTTTCCAGTTAAGAAATGTTATTTTATTTTTAAACGTTCCGTAATAATCAAAAATATAAAGCCCTTTCAGCGGATCATATAAGTACACAAATCCGTCCCTGTCCTTAATTTGCACAGGCGATGGAACCGAATCGAAGAGCTGCCTGAAATCAACAGTTTCTAAAAGAATGTTACCATTATCATCTATCTTTTTTAGTTTACTTTCCTCCTCATCATAAAGCCAGATATTGTTATCATACGAAGCGGTTACTGCATTTACACGAAATATATTTTTTTTACGAAGATTGATATTTGTAATAACGTTCAGGTATTTATCAAGCAAAACTATCGTGGAAAAATCTTTATAGTATAATATGGTTTTCCAGGGATTTTGAGCTTCTACATAAGAAAGTGTTCCATATTTTGTAACCATATTAAATACGCCAACTGAATCTCCGTTGTTATCTAATTTTTTGAGCTGGTTATTTGTATTAATTATATAAAATTCGCCAAGATTGTTTACTGTAAAAGATTCAATAGGATATTTTATTATTCTATCAAGCCTGAAGGCAGAATCTTGCGCAACTGTTTTTTTGATAAATAAATTGCTTAAAAAATAAATCGATATGATAACAACTTTTTTCAGGAAGTATAGAATTTTAATTCAACAGTAATGCCATCAAATACAGCGTAGCTGTTATATTTTATCCAGTCACCAAGGTTTATATACCTGCTTCGGTCGTTAAGTTTATAATCAAGAGGCAGATGGCGATGACCAAAAATAAAATAATCAAAATGCTTTTTTATCAGCATTTGTTTACTAAAAATAATAAGCCATTCTTTGTCTTCACCTAAAAATTCTTCATCTTCAAGACCTGTAGCAGTACGGCTTTTGCTGCTAAAGTAATTGGCCATACCAATACCGGTATGTGGATGTAACATACCAAACAACCATTGTGAAAATTTATTTCTGAAAACTTTTTTTATAAATTTATAACGATGATCTCCCGGCCCAAGTCCATCGCCATGGCCTATAAAAAACTGTTTTCCATATAATTCAAATTCATCAGGATGATGATAAACATTTACACCAAGTTCTTTTTCAAAATATCCATTCATCCACATGTCATGATTGCCTACAAAGAAGTGAATTGCAATTCCTCTATCGGTTAGCTCAGCTAACTTACCCAGGATTCTTACAAAGCCTTTTGGAACAACCCTTTTATATTCATACCAAAAATCAAATAGATCTCCTAAAATAAATATTTGTTCAGCTTCTGTTTTTATTTCATCGAGAAACTTTACAATACGCTTTTCTCTTACCAGGCTCCTTTTATAGTCTGGCGCACCAAGGTGGAAATCGGAAAGAAAAAATATTTTTTTATTACCTG
>CAXSDW010000009.1:33254-42104 GCA_964236235.1 uncultured Chitinophagaceae bacterium | reverse complement strand
GTTTTTTCTATATCTGCAGTCCGGCTTGGGCCGGTTGCAAAAGTTATCATAGAAGGCAAACCCGCAGAGAATTTTTCTTTCATGAGTTGTAAGCCCTCTTTTATATCGTACACTAACTGATCTGTATAAGCGATACAAATATGTACGGGAGCATACACACTTACAGTGCGCCCCTGTTGCTGGGCGGCGCTTAATACAATAGAACCGGTACGTGCTATTAAATATTCACAGGAAGTGACAGATGCGTCACAATCATATAATGCAGATTGATTTATTTTTTGATCTGATATAGGCGGAAGAAGTGGTACAAGTTCATTTTCAGCACAATAAATATTCTTCCATTTTTTTTCTTTGAATAAAAGATCCAACTGGTATTTTAAATCTTTTTCATTAAGACAAAAAGCAAATTTGCCCAGCAACTTTGTAAACTCATTGGCAAATTCAACTTCAAGATCATCTGCTGGTAATTGAAAGACAGAATTATTGCCTTCACTTTTAGGAAACGGAACAGGCACCGGATTACTCAGTGCCTGCCTTATCTTTTTTAAAATATTTTCTTTTGAAGATGTGACCTTCATATCAAATTATATTACAATTATGCAGGAGTTTCAACAATCACGCCACCCATAGGGTCTTCAATTACAGCGTCTTTTGGATTGTCAATTATATCCAAAGCCTTTTTTTCTTCATAAGGTCTTTTGCCTATTAATTGCTCTACATCACTTTTAAAAAGCACCTCCTTTTTTAATAATTCACGTGCTAATATTTCTACTTCTCTTTTACGTTGGGTCAGCAAATTTTTTGTCCTTTCATAAGACTCATCAATTATTTTGCGTACTTCTTCATCAATCATTTTACCGGTTTCTTCACTAAAAGGTTTGGTAAAAGTATTTTCCTGCTGAGGATCATAAAAACTTATGTTACCAACTTTATCATTCATTCCATACACAGTAACCATGGCATAAGCCATCTTGGTTATTTGTTGCAAATCATTACTTGCGCCGGTTGATATTTTTCCGAAGAAAAGGCTTTCTGCTGCTCTTCCTCCCAATGTCATACAAATCTGGTCAAGCAATTGGTCTGTATTATATAAGTATTGTTCTTTAGGCGTGTATTGCGCATAACCCAATGCAGCAGTGCCTCTTGGCACTATAGTAACCTTTAATAAAGGATAGGCATGCTCAAGAAACCAGCCGCAAATTGCATGTCCCGCTTCATGATAAGCAATGATTTCTTTTTCTTCAGGAAGAATAATTTTATTCTTTTTTTCCAGCCCGCCGATCACCCTGTCAATGGCATCCTGAAAGTCGCTCATATCTACAGCGTTCTTTCCCTTTCTTGCGGCAATCAACGCAGCCTCGTTACATACGTTGGCAATATCTGCTCCGGCAAAGCCTGGCGTTTGCTCAGCAAGTTTATGTACATCCAGCGTTTGTGACACTTTAATAGGCACAAGATGAACTTTAAAAATGGCTTCTCTTCCTACAAGATCAGGACGATCAATGGTGATTTGCCTGTCGAATCTTCCCGGCCTCAATAAAGCACTATCTAAAACATCCGGCCTGTTAGTGGCAGCGAGAATTATAATTCCAATGTCAGTTCCGAAGCCATCCATTTCCACCAGTAACTGGTTAAGCGTGTTTTCTCTTTCATCGTTGCTCATCATCATATTCTTACCTCTTGCACGACCGATTGCATCTATCTCATCAATAAAAATTATACAAGGTGCTTTTTCACGTGCCTGTTTAAAAAGATCTCTTACCCTGCTTGCCCCAACACCCACAAACATTTCAACAAAATCACTACCACTTAAACTAAAAAAAGGCACCTGAGCCTCACCGGCCATAGCTTTTGCCAATAGAGTTTTACCGGTTCCCGGAGGACCAACCAATAAAGCGCCCTTTGGAATTTTACCGCCAAGGGCAGTATATTTTTTGGGATTTTTGAGAAAGTCAACAATTTCCATCACTTCAACTTTTGCTTCATCAAGGCCTGCTACATCGCCAAAGTTGATGTTTACTCTTGTGCCTTTATCAAATAACTGGGCCTTAGATTTCCCGATATTAAATATGCCGCCAGGACCGCCACCAGCGCCGGAACCGCCTACTTTTCGCATCATCATTATAAACAGTAAGCCGATTAATAATATAGGCAATAAAGTACTTATTATTTGTCCGAATAATTCACCTTCATCATCATATGTTGTACTGATCCGTTTCAGATTAGGATTTTCCTGGCGAAAATTCTCCATCTGCTCTGTAAAATTTTTATCATCGCCAATAGTGAAATATAATTGCGGCGCATCAAGCTTTGCTACAGCATCATATTGGTTTCTTTTTAAAAGAGAACTGTATAATTCAGATTTTTTATTGAGGCTATCTTTGCTAACAAAAATCCTTGCAATTTTTTTGTTCCTGATAATTTTTATTTCATTTACATCACCTTGCTTTAATAATTCTTTATAAGTTTCAATATCAGTTTCTACTCCGCCTGTGCTCGCTCCTTTAAATAAATTATAGCCAACAATCATGGCAAAGAGAAGCCCATAGATCCAATAAATATTGAATCTCGGGCGTTTTTTTTGATCCTCATCAGTGTTATTTAGATTATTAGGAACGGTTTTTCGTTGATTTTTTTTAATTTCCTGTGCCATACTTGTTTTCTTCGCAATATTTATATTCCTTAAGGTGTTGCGGCAGCCGTAAGTTCTTAAACGTTAAATAACTAAAAATATGTTGTATAATTTTAGTTTGATTAGCTAATATGCTCCATAGCAGGTGCATCGCTCCATAACTCTTCTATCTGATAAAATTTACGGGGTTCAGATAACATAATATGTACAACAACATTTACATAATCAATTAAAATCCATTGCTCAGCCTGGCGGCCTTCATGTTTATAAGGCAGTTCGCCACACTTTTTTTTTACATCTGTTTCAACAAAATCTGCTATTGCTTTTAATTGAATATTATTGGTTGCTTCGCAAATAATAAAGAAATCAGCTACTGCTTCTGGTATTTTTCGCAGATCGAGACTTACTATTTTTTCGCCTTTTTTTTCCTGAATTGAGTGTATGATTGCTTTGAAAATCCTGCTGTTCCTGGTTAGCCTTGTCTGGCTATTTTTCTTTCTGGTATCTAAAACGCTTAAAGTATTCAAAAGTGTTTTGTTTTTGTCAATTTAGTTATTTGTAATTATAATTATATAATTGTGCATTGCAAGTAACAATTATTAACTAAAAGTTTTTCATCAAAAATACTAATTCTTTCCTAATACTGGTACTATGCCTGCTGAAGCAAATTCTCTTATTATTTTAGAAAGTGTTGATAGCACCAACAACTATGCCATGGGAATAGTGCGTGACGGTACTGCTATTGACGGAAGTGCATGGCTGGCGCTGGAGCAAACGGCGGGCAGAGGGCGCAGGGGCAAGGCATGGCAAGCACAAAAAGGAGAAAACATATTGTTAAGTATTGTGGCAGATACAAAGGTTTTAAAAGTTTACGGGCAGTTTCAACTAAGTGTAGCAGCATCGTTAAGTTGCTATGATTTTTTTAATACCTATGCTAAACATTTTACAAAAATTAAATGGCCAAATGATTTGTATTGGAATGACAGGAAGGCAGGAGGCATTTTGATAGAAAATGTTTTATCAGGTAATATTTGGCAGTGGTCTGTCATTGGAATTGGGATTAATATAAACCAAACAATCTTTGATAAAGAAACAGGCAATGCAGTTTCATTAAAACAAATAACCGGCGAAACCTATAATGTTATTAAAATGGCAGAACATCTGCACAAATGTTTTCTTGAAAAATGGGATCAGGTAAAAAAGAATTGCTTTGATGAAATGCTAACAGATTATAATAAGGTGTTGTATAAAAAAGATCAAATTATCAGGCTTAAAAAAGACAACGTGGTTTTTGAAACAACCTTAAAAGGCGTTTCCAAATTTGGCCAGTTGCAAACAGTTGACATCACTGAACGAAATTTCGATTTTGATGAAGTTCATTGGATTTTATAAATTTTCAGCTTCTCTTGCTTCTATTTCAAACTTGTTTTTTGAATAACCGTTTTTAATACTTTGCCATAAATATCTTGCAACAAAACTCACAAACCCATGTTGGTGAAACTGTTTTACATGGCACATTTCATGCTTAAGCCATCTTTCATTTTTTAAAAGATCATCTTTTGTGGCATTATGTAAGTGAATTGTTTTTCCTATTACAATGGCAACATTTAATGTATGTAATTTTTTTGCAGCAAGCCTGGCAATCCATGAGTTCTCTTTAATATTTATATTAGATAAATGCCTTTTCATCTTACTTACGGGAAATTTGATTAGCACTTATTTCATCCCATGCTTCTAAGATTTCCTGCGTATGTATTTTAGATCTTGGTTTTTTAAATATCCTTTTAATAATTCCTTTTTCATCAATTAAAAAAGTTGTTCTATATAATCCCATATACTTTCTGCCATATAAATTTTTTTCTCCCCAAACTCCGTATTGATCAATAATGTTTTTACTATCATCAGCCAGTAATATGAAAGGAAGATTATATTTATTCTCAAACTTCTTGTGTGCATTAATACTGTCAGGACTTATTCCTAATACAACTATATCTTTTTGTTGTAATAAAGAAAAGTTATCTCTTAAATTACAAGCTTGTATAGTGCATGTTGGTGTATCATCTTCAGGATAAAAATATAATACAACCTTTTTGCCTTTAAAATCTTTTAGAGAAATGGGATTACCGTTTTGATCTTTGGTTTTAAACACAGGCGCTTTATCGCCTTCCTGTAAGGTTATCATATTTTAAATTGATATATTAATTGTGGTGATAATGTATTTCTACCTTGTAAAGTGAAACGTTTTTGTTGTACTATTTCCAGCTTCATCTTCAGCTATTATCTTTAATTCATGTTTTCCGGAAGGGCACATTTCATCAAATTTATAAATAAATGCTAACTCCTTATCATTGGTAAAACGAAGCCACTTTCCGTCAAGCTCAGCCCTGAAATTTTTTATTTCTTTATTGTTGTCTTTCGCCCCAATTATTATTTGCGAAGTATGAGAAAGATTTGCATTTTCTCTAAATCCTAAAGCAGTTATTGTGGGCGGGCTTTCATCAATCAATAATTGAAAGCTCCCAAAATTTCTAAATTGTCCTGCGTACCAATTACCGATCCGCACTGGTTTTATTATGTCTGTTTTATCGCCCCACTGTCTTTGCAGTATAATTTTATCTTTAAGAGTATCAGGAATTGTTATGTTTGTTTTTAGCTTAATAGCAAAATAACCATGCACGGGAACCAGACCTGATTGCACAATATGCAAGGCAGAAACAGAATGAGGCGTAGAAGAAGCTTTTTTTGTATAAGCGAACCTTATAGAATCATACAATTCATTTTCACCCAATATTAATTGTATGTCATCTTTATCAAACACATTTACAAATCCGGGATAAAATTCTGTTTCCTGTGAATAGGAATCAGTATGTTTTAAACCAGTTGATTCTTTTATAATTCCACGCCTTATTTCAAATTGCAACACAGAAGCATTTCCATAAGTATCTTTTACAACAATTTTAATTTGATGAGCGCTATCATCTTCGAGATTAATAACGCCGTCGCTTTTAATATCTTTATAAACACCTTGCGGATAACCGGGAAGCCGGGATAAATGTTCCACATAAGGGCCGCCTGCCGCTTTTAATTTATAATCAATATGAGCATTTAAATACCTTGTCTCATCATAGGTTATGCTATCCAGTTGAAAGCCGGCAATAGCTTCATTATTATCAAAAAGATCGGCTTCAAAAATTCCGTTATTATTTGTAGAGCCATTGTATTTATCAAAGGCCGAGATACCGAAACTCACTTTGTCGGTATTTAAAATAATTAAAGGCGAAGCAGGAACATATACTCCTTTTACCAATTTTAAACTATACAATTTTGGGCTTTGATTGTAAGTACTTACACACCTGTCATAAACTGCTAACCGTATAATAGAAGGTGGCACGTTATCAATTATAGGAAAGCCAAAGAGCAGAGGATTGAGCACCTTATCTGTTTTTGTATCTCTTATTTCAAAGTGTACATGAGGCCCTTCAGACCCGCCGGTGCTGCCGCTCCAGGCAATAAATTCGCCTTTTTTTACGGGGAAAGAATCACGCGGAATATCAATAAATATTTTCCATGATTCCTGTTTATACTGTTGTTCTTTCACGTATTTTTCCAAAGCCGGAAAAAAATCATTTAAGTGAGCGTACAAAGTAGTAAACCCGTTTGGATGGTTTATATAAATTGCTCGCCCAAAACCGGAAGGTTCTATTTTTATTTTAGCTATATAGCCGTCAGCAGCGGCATATACAGGCATGTTTTGCTTTTTGTCCGTTTTACAATCCAGTCCCATATGATAATGGTTCGGCCGAAGCTCACCAAAGTTTGCATTTAACCCAATGGCAGCGCCAACCGGGTATTGAAAATAACCTTGTGGATATTTTTTTACAGGAAAAATTTGTGCCTGCAGATATGATATAAAAAAAACCGAATAAAAAAATAGGAATGGTTTATGTAAGGTAATTTTCATTAATTTCATCAGACACATAATTCAGTTACAAATCTAACATTGAACGTATTAAATCTAAAAAACAATTATCATGTCAAAATCTAACTATATCGGAGCACTAATTCTTGGAGCTGCAGCAGGAGTAGCTATTTTGAAATATTATAGTATGCCTGAAGACGAAAGACAGGAATTTACTACCTATCTTAAAAACAGGGCTCACGATCTCCTGGATGATGCTGAAGGAACGCTTGATACAGTGAAAGCTCATTTTGCGGAAATTGATGCAAAGCAAAAAAATGAGTGGGTAGATAAGTTTTTCGTAGCAAAAAGATTATTGACTAACCTCTTCGGTTCTGAGCGCAGATTTTTATTATAATTTATTTAAAGTTTCGCCAGTTAATTTTTATTTTCTGAAAATAAGCAAGGGCATTACATTTGCACGCCATTTAATTGGCATGTTATGCCCAAAAACACTTCAATCCACTCTGTTCTTATTATTGGTTCAGGACCTATTATTATAGGCCAGGCCTGCGAATTTGATTACTCAGGAACGCAGGCTGCACGCAGCCTTCGTGAAGAGGGGATCAAAGTTATCCTCATAAACAGTAATCCTGCAACCATCATGACCGACCCAATGATGGCGGACAAAGTTTACCTTCTTCCCTTAACCATAGAAAGCATTGAACAGATTTTAGAAGAGAATAAAATTGATGCAGTAATACCAACCATGGGCGGCCAAACTGCTCTTAATCTTTGCAAAGAAGGAGATGAACTTGGCATTTGGGAAAAGTATAATGTAAAGCTTATTGGTGTAGATATAAAAGCTATTGATAAAGCAGAAGACAGGGAAAAATTCAGACAATGGATGATAGAATTAGGAGTTCCTGTAGCGCCGGCACATACAGCTAATTCTTTTTTGGAAGGTAAAGAATTTGCCCAGCAAATTGGTTTTCCTTTGGTTATCCGGCCATCTTTTACCTTAGGCGGAACCGGTGGAAGCCTTGTGTATTTAAAAGAAGAATTAGACGAGGCTTTAAACCGTGGTTTGCAGGCTTCACCGATGCATGAGGTATTGGTAGAAAAAGCTATGCTTGGCTGGAAAGAATTTGAGCTGGAACTGTTGAGAGATAATAACGACAATGTTGTTATTATCTGCACGGTAGAAAATTTTGACCCAATGGGTATTCATACAGGCGATTCTATTACAGTGGCTCCTGCTATGACTTTGAGCGATACGGCATTCCAGAGAATGAGAGATACAGCTATCTTGATGATGAGGGATTTGGGAAATTTTGCAGGCGGCTGTAACGTTCAGTTTGCCCTCAATCCTCAAACAGAAGATATCATTGCCATTGAGATAAATCCGAGAGTAAGCCGCTCATCCGCATTGGCATCAAAAGCCACCGGTTACCCTATTGCAAAAATTGCCGCAAAGCTCGCAATAGGTTACAATTTAGATGAATTAAAAAACCAGATAACACAAACTACATCAGCCTATTTTGAGCCAGCATTAGATTATGTAATTGTAAAAATTCCGCGTTGGAATTTTGATAAATTTAAAGGCGCCAATGATACGCTCGGCCTGCAAATGAAATCTGTTGGCGAAGTAATGGCCATCGGAAGAAGCTTTGCTGAAGCAGTTCAAAAGGCTTGTCAGAGTTTAGAAAACGAAGCAGTAGGCTTGGGTTATTATGGTAAGAGCATGATGTATGCTGATGAGATTATTGATTACCTCAAAGTACCGAAATGGGATAGAATATTTCGTATAAAAGATGCATTAATGATTGGGGTAAGCGTGAAGCGAATTTGTGAATCAACAGGTATAGACAGATGGTTTATTTACCAGATTCAAAAGATTTGTGATTGTGAAAAAGAGATAGAAAAGCATGACATTGATTCACTTCCCGATGACCTTTTAAGGGAAGCAAAAAATCTTGGTTTTAGTGATGAGCAGATAATACGCATAATGAAAGATGGCAGCACTGATGAAGATGTATATGAAAAAAGAAAAAAGCTTGGAATAACGAGAGTGTTTAAAATGGTAGATACCTGCAGCGCAGAGTTTGAGGCAAAGACGCCGTATTTTTACAGTACCTTTGAAGTATCTTAGTTAGCCTGGACTTTAAAAATATTTTTATGATTACTATAGATAATAAGGAGCTTGAGCTTACAGCCGAACAGGAAAAAATTTTTCGTCTTGAAATTGCTGTAATGCTGTATGAAAAAGCTGATTACTCTTTTTATGTAGCTGCAAAATACGCCGGTATGAACTGGATGG
>CAXSDW010000009.1:28106-33154 GCA_964236235.1 uncultured Chitinophagaceae bacterium | reverse complement strand
AATGAACAATAACATTATCTCCAACGAATCCATCTCATCTTCTAAAAAGAAAGTTATCGTTCTTGGCAGCGGGCCAAACCGTATTGGCCAGGGCATTGAATTTGATTACTGCTGTGTGCATGGTTTGCTCGCCATAAAAGAATGTGGCTACGAAGCGATAATGATAAATTGTAATCCTGAAACAGTTTCCACTGATTTTGATATTGCTGATAAACTTTATTTTGAACCCGTTTTTTGGGAACATATCTGGGAAATTATTGAGCATGAAAAACCTTATGGCGTTATCGTTCAGCTTGGAGGACAAACAGCCTTAAAACTTGCCAGGCGCCTGCACGAAAAGGGAATTAAAATTATCGGAACTTCTTATGATAATATGGACATTGCAGAAGATCGCGGTCGCTTTAGCGATATGCTTAAAGAACTCGGAATTCCCTATCCAAATTATGGAACGGCTTACGATACTGACGATGCAATTGAAGTGGCAAAACAGGTTGGTTATCCTGTATTGGTAAGGCCAAGTTATGTGCTGGGAGGCCAGCGTATGAGAATAGTTTTAAATGATGAAGAACTTGAAAAAGGTGTTTTGAGTTTGCTCAAACATCTTCCCGGAAATAAAATTTTAATTGATCATTTTTTGGATCGTTGCCAGGAAGCGGAGATAGATGCAATCTTTGATGGTGACGACTTTCATGTGATGGGCGTGATGGAACATATTGAACCTGCAGGCATACACAGCGGCGACAGTAATGCTGTTTTACCGCAATTTAATTTAACGCCTTTGGTGGTTACAACTATGGAACATTATGCTGAAAAAATTGGCCGTGCTTTAAATATAAAAGGCTTAATAAATATTCAATTTGCCATTAAAGACGGAAACGTATTTGTAATAGAAGCCAACCCAAGAGCATCACGTACTACGCCTTTTATTGCCAAAGCTTACGAAATTCCTTATCTTAATATTGCCACCAAAATAATGCTGGGCGCTGCCAAACTTAAAGATTTCACTTTTGAAAAAAAGATGAAAGGTTTTGCTATAAAAGAGCCCGTTTTTTCTTTCAATAAATTTCCCGGTGTAAACAAAGAATTAGGTCCTGAAATGAAAAGTACCGGCGAGGCCATTCGTTTTATAAAAGATCTTCGTGATCCTTATTTTAGAAATTTGTACAAAGAACGCAGCATGCATTTGAGCAAATAATAATTGTAAATTTGAAGATGAAGTTTCTCTTTGATAACGTTGATATTGATGTTAAAGGTTCTGTTTCAGATAATATGACTGAAAAAGAATTCTTTAATTTTTGCCAGCAAAACGACAATCTAAGAATTGAACGAAATGACGAAGGTCAAATTTTAATAATGGCTCCCACTAGTTCTGAAACAGGAAATAGAAACTTTAAATTAGCAGCTGAAATAGCAATGTGGAATAAAAATAAAAATTTAGGCGTTGCGTTTGATTCATCAACCGGATTCACTTTAGCGGATAATTCGATTCTATCTCCGGATGTTGCATGGATGCGAAATGAAAAATGGAAGATGGTTTCTAAAAAAGATAAAGAAGGATTCGCTCATGTTTGTCCAGACTTTGTTATTGAATTAAAAAGCAAATCAGATAACTTAAATTACCTGAAAGCTAAAATGTTGAGATGGATAAAAAACGGCTGTTCTCTTGGCTGGCTGATTAACATGGAAACCAGTACGGTATTGATTTATAGAAAAAATGGAACTGTTGATAAAGTAAGCGGCTTTCAAAATAAAATTTTGGGAGAAGATGTATTACCTGAGTTTCAATTAGATCTTAATATTCTTAAATAACATTCAGCAATGATATTTCTGGTTGCTTCTGATTAACCGGAGATCTCAGCAACTTATCGCACATCAAATTAAATTACTCTATTCTTTTTAAGCCAAATTAATAAAGTAGTATTATATTCAAAGTATAATAGTGCTTATGCTTACCACCTGGATTCCTGTTTGGAAACAAGCGCCATTTCTCAGGTTGCTGTTACCATTGATGTTGGGTATTTTATTACAATGGTATTTGCAATTTGATTTGCTTTATATAATTTTTTCCGGGTTGAGTTTCGTTACAGCATTCTTCCTGTTCCAACTTCTTCCATTTTCTCTAAAGTTTAAACTGCAGCCATTACAGGGACTCCTTATTAATTTGATAATTATAATTTTAGGTCTTCTGCTAACTTATAATAAAGATATACGGCACCGGAAAAATTGGTTTGGAAACATTTATCGTAACGGCGATTACCTTGTTGCAACAATTAACGAACCGCCAATACAAAAGAACAAGTCTCTAAAAGCAGATGTTTTAATTGAATCTGTTATTCATGATAGTTCGTTTAAAACTACAACCGGCAAAGTAATCGTGTACTTCATCCAGGATTCTTCTCTTGCGCCTTTAAAGTATGGAGATAAAATTCTTATCAATAAACCGTTACAGATTATAAAAAACTCAGGCAATCCCGGTGCTTTTAATTACCAGCGCTATTCTGCGTTTAAGCAGTTATTCCATAATGTATTTTTAAAGAAGAATGAATGGGTTTTACTTCCAGAGAAAAACATAAATTATTTAAACCGTTTTTTGTTTGCAACAAGGCAAAATATATTAAATGTGCTGCATAAAAACATGCCTGAAAAAGATGACCAGTTATCTATTGCAGAAGCGTTGTTAATTGGTTACACACAGGACCTTGATAAAGATCTTGTACAGGCTTACAGTAATACCGGCGTAGTTCATATTATCGCTATTTCAGGAATGCACCTTGGGCTGATCTACGTAATGCTGGTATGGATATTCAGCAGAATTCCGTATTTAAAAAGATCATCGGCTTTAAGAATAATTTTTGTTTTATCATGTCTCTGGCTTTTTGCCTTACTCACCGGCGGAGCCGCTTCTATTCTTCGTTCCGCTGTAATGTTTTCGTGTATTGTAATTGGAGAAAACTTTTCAAAAAGAGCATCCATTTATAATTCACTCGCTGCCTCTGCATTTATACTTTTATGTTACAATCCTTTTTATTTATGGGATGTAGGCTTCCAGCTTTCATACCTTGCAATATTGGGTATTGTTATTCTGCAAAAGCCAATCTATAATTTAATATTTGTCAGGAACAAATGGCTTGATAAACTATGGAAACTTATTGCAATTTCGCTTGCAGCACAAACATTTACTTTTCCTATTTGTCTTTATTATTTTCACCAGTTCCCTACAATATTTTTGTTTACTAATATCATCACAGTTCCATTATCTACAGCTATTCTATTTGTAGAAATTTTTCTTATCGCATTAGGCTGGATACCAATAATAGGTACTTTGATCGGTAAGCTTACATGGGCGCTTGTATGGTTGATGAATAAAACTATTTTGTTCTTTAATAATCTGCCTTTTGCTGTGTGGGAAAGGATTCCAGCTTCTATAACATCAACTATTTTTCTTTACATTATTGTAGCATCCATTGCATATTGGTTACTCAAAAAAAGTAAAACTGCCTTCAGTCTTTCGCTATTTTCCATACTGGCTTTAATGCTGTTTAATACGTATACTCAATGGAGTATAGTTCATCAACATAAAATAATAGTATATAATGTGCCGCAACATAAAGCAATTGATTTTGTTAGTGGTAACAAATACATTTTCGCCGGTGATTCTATTTTATCTGTGGATGGATTGTTGCAAAACTTTCATATAAAGCCTGCCAGGATTGAGTTGCAGTTAAGTAAAAATGAAGACGCTATGGAAACTTTATTTAATAGAAATAACTTTTATTATTTCATGAATAAAACATTGCTGGTAATTGACTCCCCGGTTGTTTATGAACCACTTCAGCAAAAGGTAAATGTTGATGTTATTGTTATTTCAAAAAATCCAAAGCTATACATTTCACAACTGGCAAAAGTGTTCAATTGTAAGCAATACATTTTTGATGCATCTAACAGTTTGTGGAAAATTGAGAAATGGAAAAAAGATTGTGAACTGCTACATTTGCCGAGCTATTCAGTTCCTGAGAAAGGAGCTTTTATTATGGATCTATAAGTTTCAACGCTCATTTTTTACATGAATAAAAAAATCAAATCAGCGCTCATTTCAGTATACTATAAAGATGGCCTGGAGAGCATTATTAAGCTCTTACAAAAGCTTGATATAAAAATTTATTCTACAGGTGGAACACAAAAGTTTATTAACGAATCAGATGTTCCATGTATTGCTGTAGAATCCATCACTTCATATCCTTCAATATTGGATGGAAGGGTTAAAACGCTGCATCCATCAGTGTTTGGGGCTATTCTCGGTAAAAGAGATAACGAGAAACATGTGGATGAAATGAAGCAATACAATATTCCGGAAATTGATTTGGTTATTGTTGATCTGTATCCATTTGAAGAAACGGTAAGATCAACAAATGATGAGCAAACCATTATTGAAAAAATAGATATTGGCGGACCTTCAATGATAAGAGCAGCGGCTAAAAACTTTAATGATGTTGCTGTAGTTGCATCAAAAAAAGATTATGCAGAAATAGAAAAAATTCTGTCTGAACAATCAGGTGAAACCACTTTAGAACAACGAAGATCATTTGCCATTAAAGCTTTTGATGTTTGCACAAATTATGATATTGCTATTTCAAACTACTTTAATAAAACATTTTTTGAAAATCCTTTTAACAAGCAAAAAACAGCTTTGCGTTATGGAGAAAATCCTCACCAGCAAGCTTTTTTTTATGGCGATCTAAAAGATATATTTAACCAGCTTCATGGCAAAGAGCTTTCATATAATAATCTGGTGGATACTGATGCTGCAATAAATTTGATGGAAGATTTAAATGTCTCCCCAAAATGGGCAGATTTAGAGGGGGTTTTTTTTGCCATCATCAAGCATACAAATGTTTGCGGAATTGCATTACGAAATAACGTGCATGACGCTTGGGAAGCGGCTTTGCAAAGCGATCCTGAAAGCGCTTTTGGCGGCGTTCTTATTACAAATGCTGCCATAGATAAACAAACTGCTTTTGCCATAAATGAAATCTTTTTTGAAGTATTGA
>CAXSDW010000009.1:25067-28006 GCA_964236235.1 uncultured Chitinophagaceae bacterium | reverse complement strand
TTGCGGCAGGCAATTGAAAAAGCGAACCAGTTTAATTTTGATCTTACAAATGCGGCCCTTGCGAGTGATGCATTTTTCCCTTTTGATGATTGTGTAAAGATTGCTCACGCGGCAGGCATTACTTCATTTATACAACCCGGCGGTTCTATCAGAGATAAAGATTCCATTGAATATTGCAAAGCAAATAATCTTGCAATGGTGATAACAGGTTTGCGCCATTTCAGACATTAGATTATTCTTTAATCTCATTTAAAAATCTTTCATAAACATTTCGCCATTGCAAGTTATCATAGCCCATTAAATGGTTATGAAAGATGCTTATAAATGTTCCATTCACCTCTTTACAAATGTTATAGTAAGAAATTATTTCTTTCAAAGCCTCATCACAAGAATTATTTTCATGAAAGATTGCGTTGCTATCCATATAGCAAAACGGATAAATTCTTAAGCTTGTTTCTTCTTCTTTTTCCAGATCGTACCAGAGAAAACAGGAAGCAACAGATGCCCTGAAACCATTAGCTGCGCCGTATCCCATGGAATAATCTTCCGTAATTTTTGCCTGTAATAAACGCCTGTAACCTCCTGGTAAATTAAAACGAAGGTAATGTTGACGGCTTTTCTCTATTGTTCTACCGCCAAGACTTTCCAATGTTTTCTTTTCCTTGTTCAACAATAAAAAATCGTCTCCGCTTTGCCATGAAGGATGAACTCCGGTTGTATATTTTTTTGTAAGATCAAAAATTAATTGCTGCATTTTCCTTTTATGAGGCAGGATATTTTTATCATACAATGCATTTTTCTCCGGCACTAAAAAAAAGTAAACCGGCTTTAATTTATACTGCTGATGTATGCTATCAAGCCAATCAAAATTATCATACGGATCTTTTTTAATGCCTGATAAAACGCTAAGCCTCTGGCCAATATCTTTAAATCTTAATGTGAAAAAACTGAGAATAATAGTTGCCAGATTTTTACTAAATTCTTTTTGTAAATATGCGTAAGCAATGTCAACATCATAAGTTGGAATGAAAGAAAAACTGGTATTAGAAACGGCAGTTTGAAACTTTTCTTTAAAGCGTCTTTGTAAATAATTTTTTAAATAATTTATCCAGGTATTTATGAGAGGAAGATGTAAAAATTTTTCCTTCCATGCCAGCGAATTTTTGTGGGAATATCTTCCATATTTATCTTTTTCATGAGGTAGATATTCTTCGTAACGGCTAAGTAAATAAAAGCTCGCCGAGAAAATATCAAAAGGAAAGCCGTTGCTGTTTTGTGATGATGAGTGAAAGAAAATCTTAAAGTTTTCAAATACTACTACGTCAATATTTCTTTGTTTTATTCCTGTTTCAAATAATAATCCGCAATTAGGAATGATCAATTCATCTGATGCTATTTTCTCATTATTATAATTTATTTTGACTCCGTTAAATTCTAAAAATCTATCCTTATCCGACGTGATATCAAATGATACTTTTAAATTTTCTGTGAAGATGAAGTTGGTGATGTATTGCAAGCGTGGCGGGCATTCAAGCGAAAAAATTAAAATCATAGACCTGCTATTTTTTAAATCGCTCTTTCCACATTTCATTGAAAGTTTTCTTGCTGAAATTCAAATCTGCACGATGTCTATTCCAGCCTTTAAACATTTTATTTACCATCCAGTTTTTCATTTTCCCGTTTCCCATATTCATCATGCTTCGGTTTAATGAAGCCCGTTTCCACATTTTCCATGCAAGTTTTTCACCCGAAGAAATATATCCGGATTCAACAGCCTCATTTCTATTCTCCAATAATAACTCATGAAGATTTATTTTAACAGCGCAAACTTCCGTACAATTTCCGCAAAGTGAAGAGGCATAACTTAAATGTTTATACTCATCCAGTCCCTGTAAATGAGGCGTAATAATACTGCCAATGGGCCCGCTGTAAGTAACTCCGTAAGAATGGCCGCCAATATTTTTATAAACCGGGCAAGCGTTTAGACAGGCGCCGCAACGAATGCAGTACAGGCTTTCTCTTTGTTTGGGATTTGCTAAAACATTTGTACGGTTGTTATCTAAAAGTATCACATACATTTCTTCAGGGCCATCTGTTTCATTGGCTTGTTTTGGGCCGCTTACAATTGTATTATAAACCGTAATTTTTTGTCCCGTTCCAAATGTGGCAAGCAGCGGCCAAAAGATAGCAAGATCGTTAATAGAGGGAATAATTTTTTCAATACCTGCGACAACAATATGTGTTTTAGGCCAGGCGCAGCTTAGCCTAGCATTGCCTTCATTTTCTGTAATTGCAACAGCACCAATATCGCTTATTATAAAATTTGCGCCGGTAATTCCTACCTCAGCCTGGATATATTTTTCTCTCAATTTATTGCGGGCTACTAATGTAAGTTGTTCCGGTGTAAGGTTCCGGTCAGTGCCTAATTTATCTGCAAAAAGTTTGGCTACATCTTCTTTGCTTTTGTGCATTGCCGGCGTAACAATATGGTAAGGTGGCTCGCCGTCTAATTGTTGAATGTATTCGCCAAGGTCGGTTTCAACACTTTCAATATTATTATTTTTTAAAAAATTGTTGAGGTGAATTTCTTCAGTAACCATGCTCTTACTCTTCACTAATGTTTTGCAATTTTTTTCTTTGCAGATGTTTAAAATTTCGTCCAATGCCTGTTGTGCATTTTCTGCCCAGATGACTTTGCCGCCTCTCTTTGTAAAGTTTCTTTCAAACTGTTCCAACTGCTGATCCAGCGTTTCGAGCGCACGCCATTTTATATTCTTCGCTCTTTCCCTTGCAAGATTAAGATCGCTAAACTGGTGCTTACCTTGCGGCACTACTGCATTGTAGCGGCCAATATTAAAATTTATTTTTTGCCTGTGCTCGAGATCAGCACTTTTTATTGTGCTTTTGGCTTTGAATATTGATGATGTGTCGCTCATTTA